>NZ_REFY01000006.1 GCF_003841485.1 Natrarchaeobius halalkaliphilus
AAGCTAACACCGTATCTCAGAGCGTTTCAGCTTCGACGTGAACTCTATAGAAAACCAGGCGATGAAGCTCTCAAACATGCTATCGATGCTGCGCTCTGAAAATCAACAACGTGCTTCACAAGAGCGAAGCCGATATATTATTCGTAGTTAGCGTACCACTCGGCGAACGCCGCGAGCGCCCGCCCGCGGTGTGAGATCGCGTTCTTCTCCTCGAGGCTCATCTCGGCCAGCGTCCGGCCGTTGTACTCGAAGAGAGGATCGTACCCGAAGCCCTCGTCTCCCCGGGGCGCGACGATCGTTCCCGCGAGCTCGCCTTCGAACGTCTCCGTTCGATCTCCGTCCGCGAACGCGAGGACGGTCCGAAACCGCGCCCGCCTGTTCTCTTCCCCGCTCACCAGCCGCCAGAGCCGTTCGATCCCGACGGTGTCCTCTACGTACGCCGAGTACGGTCCGGGAAATCCCTCGAGCGCGTCGACGAACAGTCCCGTATCGCCCACGAGGACGGGTTCGTCGTTTCCCGTGGCTTCGTAGCCCTCGCGCGCGCCGCGTCTGGCGATCTCGGAGAGCGAATCGCTCTGAACCTCGGTGTAGTCGTACTCGATCTGCTCGACGGTCGCGATCCCCTCGAGGTACGCTCGAGCCTCGCGGACCTTGCCCTCGTTGCCGGTGACGAACCGAACGGTCATGTGCGAGCCGGCGCGCTCCGGAGAAAAATAGCCGTCGGTTACGCTCTCTCTCTGTCGGAGTCCCCACGCTCGTCGACGACCGAGCGAAGGGAGTACTCGAGCGCGCCGACGACGAGAATAGCCACGAGCGTCACCATCCAGAGGACGACGTAGATCGTATCGGCCCGCGGCGAAATCCCGGGATCCGCACCCGTTTCGCGGACGGTCTCGAGCGACTCCCAGGTCGAGTAGAAGGTCCAGGAAAAGAGCGCCGCGAGCGTGACGACCGGCGTCACGAGTCGAAGTCGATAGAGGGCGATACTGGCCACGGCACCGAGGGCGACGAGACCACCCGCGCCGTACAGTACTGTGACCGCCGAGACGAGGGTCACTGCTCCGAGTTCGATCGACTCCTGGCGAACGAACGCGCTCATCCAGATGGTGGCGACAGCGTGAATACCACCACCGATCAGCCCGACGCCGAGCGTCCGAGTCGTGAACCACTCGAACACTCGCTTTCGGTTTCGAACGCCGTACTCAGCGGCGAGCAGGTATACTGCGAGGATCGTCACCGCCAGAACCGGTCCCGTCGCCACGTCCGCTGACGGCGCTGAGAGCGGCCGTTCGATGGGAACGAACCACAGCGGCCCGAGAACGACGAGGGCGACGAGAGAGAGTCCGACTGAAGCGGGGTAGCCCGCGGCGAACGCGCCACCCAGTATCGCGCCGAGACCAACGAGCAGGACGCCCAGGAGTGCGGGTGGGACCACCCCCTCGAGTCCGTATCCGGTCGCGACGAAGTAGATCGATGCGATCGCCGGAAGGCTGACGCTGCCGAGGGCGGCGGTCCGGAGCGTGGCGCTTCGATCGGAGGGAGAGACGAGCGGTGCGGGCATTCGTCCGACCAAACGTATTCTCGAACCAATAACTCTTGGTTCGCTTTAGAACTCGAGTCGCCCCATCACGCGCTGTTGGGCCTTGCGGAGGTGTTCGGCGGCAGTTCCCGGCGCACAGTCGAGTTCGGCGGCGACCTCCTCGACGCTCGCTTCCCGCGGCACGGCGAAGTAGCCCAGCTCGCGGGCGATCCGAAGCGCCTCGCGTTGTCTCTCGGTGACCGTCTCGAGTGCCCGGTCGCCGCCACGGTATTCTCCGACGCGCTCGACGGTCGTCTCGATTCCGTCGGGAACCGCCTCGAGTGCCGACTGAATGTCCTCGGATTCACCCACGAGGCCGAACCGAACCGACCAGTCCATTCGGTATTCGAGGGGTGGGATCGGGATCAGGCTCCCGTGTGCGAACGCCGAAACCAGTTGCTCGTCGAGCTGTCCGGGTTCCTCGCGGACGTAGACGTAGAACGAACCGCCGTCGGCCGATCCGCGTTCCCCGTCCCGGTTCGTCGCGGCGGTTTTTCCGTCCGTCACGTCGATCGTGATCGGACTCTCGAGTTTCCTGAGGCGCTTTTGGTAGACCTCGCGATCGCCGACGACGTGAAAGAGAAAGACGTTGTAGCCGTCGTGTGCGTGGTTCCAGGTAACCATCCGGTAGCGACTGAACGCGTCGTGGTCCGCCACGAATCGGTGCATCGGGTGAACGTTTTCGGGCCCGTGCTGGAGCGTCAGCCGAACGGATTTCATGGGTCGGTGTTCGCGCGGGGAATATAAATGACCTAGTGAGTGACCCAGAATTGACTCCCGACGAACGCGCCGAGTACCGCGTAGGATGCTTCCGGAGTTGACCTTCGAATCTCCCGTTCCGTCCGAGCCGACGTCGGACGATAGCGTCCTCGAGACGGTACTCGAGGAGTACGCGCTCGATCGCGACGACCACCTCAACGCGCCGGCGGTCGTAATCCGGCCGGACGAGGTCCAGTCCGTTCTCACGGTGCTTCGCGACGAGGTTGGACTGGATCACTGTGCGTGTGTCACCGCACAGCAGTACGCCGACCGGTTCGAGACGATCTATCACCTTCGATCGTACGCGGACGCCAGCCGGGAGGTAAGCGTCGTCGTGCCGACCTCCGTCGACGATCCACGGAGCGAGTCCGCCGCCCCGATCTTCGAGACGGCGAACTGGCACGAACGCGAGGCCTACGACCTCGTCGGAATCGAGTACGAGGGTCACCCCGATCTTCGGCGCATCCTCCTGCCCGAGACGTGGCAGGGACACCCGCTGTCGCTCGAGTACGATCGACAAAAACCCCAGATCGTCACGCTCTCCGATCACGCCAACCCGATCGCGGGCAGCGAGCGAGATCCCGAGGGGGAGACGCTGTTTCTGAACGTCGGTCCGCACCACCCCGCGACCCACGGCGTCATGCACGTCAAGGTCGTCCTCGACGGGGAGACCGTCGTCGACGTCGAACCCGACGTCGGCTACATGCACCGCTGCGAGGAACAGCTGTGCCAGCAGGGGACCTACCGCCACCAGATCATGCCCTATCCGGATCGGTGGGACTGGGTGTCCTCGGGGCTGCTCAACGAGTGGGCCTACGCCCGGACCGCCGAGGAACTGGCTGGCCTCGAGGTGCCCGAGTACGCGCAGGTGATCCGGACGATGGGTGCAGAGCTCTCGCGGATGGCCGCACATTTTATCGCCCTCGGCACGTACGCGCTCGACGTCTTCGGGGAGTTCACGGCGACCTTCCAGTACGCGATGCGCGACCGCGAACTCGTCCTCGACGTCCTCGAGGAGCTGACCGGCCAGCGGATGATGTTTAACTACCTCCGCCTCGGCGGCGTCGCCTGGGATCTGCCCGAGCCCCGCGAGGGGTTCGTTTCTCTCGTTCGCGAGTTTCTCGCGAATCTCCCGGCCAAGATCGACGAGTATCACGATCTGCTCGTCACGAACGAAATCTTCCAGCTCCGATGCGTCGATACGGGCGTTCTCGAGCCCGAGGTCGCGAAGGCCTACGGCTGTACCGGTCCCGTCGCACGCGGTTCGGGCGTCGACTACGATCTCCGCCGGGACGATCCCTACGGCTACTACCCGAACCTCGAGTGGGACGTCGTCACCGAATCGGCCGGCGACAACTACTCGCGGCTGCTCGTCCGCATGGGGGAGGTCGAGGAGTCCGCGAAGATCGTCGAGCAGTGTCTCGACCTGCTCGAGGGCTGGCCCGAGGACGACCGCGAAACCCAGTCGAACGTCCCTCGAACCATCAAACCGGATCAGGACGCGGAACTCTACCGCGCGGTCGAGGGGGCGAAAGGCGAACTCGGCATCTACGTCCGGTCGGACGGCACCGAGACGCCGGCCCGGTTCAAGATCCGCAGTCCCTCGTTTTCGAACCTTTCGGCGCTGCCCGAGATCGCTCGCGGCGAGTACGTCGCTGATCTCATCGCGGCGATCGGGAGCCTCGACTGCATTATGGGGGAGGTCGACCGGTAGAACGATCGTACTCGACCGCAGGAAAACGGCTGAACCGATCGACGACCGTCGTTCAGTCGTCGCCGTCGTCGACGATCACTTCGACGGGCTCGTCCTCGCTCTCCTCGGACGCCTCCGAGGTGCTCTGTTCTTGCTGCCAGAGCAACGCACCCGCGACGAGGACGACGACCCACGACCGCCAGTTGGCGAGGTTGAGCGTGTAGCCGACGCCGAACGGTTTCTCGACGAGCATCCCCTCGCCGGGTTTCCAGTACGACGAGATCATGCGGCTCAAGCTCGGTCGATCGAAGTTGTACGGTACTCCGAGGATCTCTCCGGAGGTCGGTTTATCTGCCATGGGCCAACGTACGTCCTCACCTGATATGAGTATTGGGTGCTCGCTCGTGCGACGAACGCGGCGTCGCGGTCGAAAGGGACTACGAGTTGCCGCCGACGTACCGACCACGCCCTTCGACGTCCTCGAGTCGCTCGAGTACCCGTTCGTCGCCCACCTCGCGGTATCCCTCGCGGACGGCCTCTCGCAGGGGGTCGGGCTCGTCTGCAGTTCCGACGAGGCTCTGATCGAAGACGTGCAGGTCCATCGCGTAGTCTTCGACGTGGTCGGCGTGATAGCCCAGTCCGAAGTCGATGAGGTACGTCCGCTCTCGGTTCTGGGCGCGGGCGTCGTCCGTTCGATCGTTCGACGGCGCGTGATATCGCCCTACCCGCACGTTTCGGGTCGTCGGATCGCCGTGGACGAATCCCGCCAGGTGGATTCGTGCCAGGTGTCGCCCCACATCTCCGATGCTTGCGGGCGTCAGCGCATCCCGCAAGTCGCACTCGCCTACGTACTCGAACTCGAGTCGCGCCTCGAGCGGGTCGACGTCGCCGAGAACGGGCGTCGGGACCCCTTCGCGGCGGGCGAGGCTGGTCAGACGAGCCTCGAGCGTCGTCCGCTCGCGTCGCAGACGTTCGTCCAGCTCGGGGTGGCGGTAGCGTTTCGGTCGGCGGCGTTTCGTCACCCGATTCGCGCCCGGTTCGAGGTCGACGACAGCTTCGGCACCTCTGATTCGCTCCTCCTCACTGTCGGTGACGGCGAGTTCCGGTTCGCCGTCCCGCCAGCTAACCGGAACCTGATCCGGCCGAAAGTTCGGATCGACGCGCGAGTCCGCAAGCGCGAGGGTGTCGCCCGCCCCGTACATCTTCGCACCTAACACGGCGATCATCCCCGCGTTGTCGCCCAGGAACCGCGCGTCGGGAGCGTGAAACGACGCGCCGCGCTGGTCGCACATGACCGCCAGCATATCCCGCAGGCGGGCGTTCCGTCCGACGCCGCCCCCGAGAACGAGTTCGTCGCTGCCGGTCAGCGAGAGCGCGCGCTCTGAGACCTCCGTCAGCATAGCGAAGACGTTCTCCTGGAGGGAGTAACAGACGTCCTCGACCGGAACTCCATTGTCGTATCGCTGCTTGGCGGCGCTCATGATCCCCGAGAACGAGAAGTCCATCCCCTTGACGACGTACGGAAGGTCGACGTACCCGCCGTCCTCGGCGGCGGCCTCGACTTTCGGCCCGCCGGGGTGGGACCAGCCGACGTGACGGGTGAACTTGTCGATGGCGTTGCCGACGCCGGTGTCCATCGTCTCCCCGAGGACGCGGTAGCGGCCGTTGCGGTAGGCGAGCAGGTGGGCGTTCGCGCCGCTCGCGTTCAGACAGACGGGCGAGTCGAAGCCGGAGGTATGACGGCCGATCTCGAGGTGGGCGACCATGTGATTGACGCCGACCAGCGACACGTCGAGGGCCTGGCTCAGCGCCCGCGCCGCGGTGGCGACGATACGTAGACACGGACCCAGGCCGGGGCCGCGCGAGAAGGCGACGGCGTCGACTGGCGGCTCGTCGATCGGTCCGTCGAACGTCTCTCGTGCGTGCTCGAGCGCTCGTTCGACGACGCGAGGGATCGCGTCGTGCATGTGCTCGGCGGCTTCGCGCGGATGAATGCCGCCGCTGTCGGGTTCGTAGGCGTCGGTTTCGATGAAAACGGAGTCGACCCCGTCGCGTCCGGAATCGTACACCGCCGCGCTGGCCGCCCAGGCGGTGCCTTCGATCCCGAGTACTCGAGTGGCGCTGCTCACGGCCCGGTCACCCGGTGGCTACTCCCACTCGGTGTAGCCGCACTTCCCGCAGTGCTGTCGGTCCCCGTGATCCGCGAGGAAGGTATCACCACACCGGGGACACTGTTCGCTCTCGGGACTTCCGTCGTCGCCGTAGAGTTCGTGACGTCCCATCTACGCTTCCTCCGCTTCGGTTTCGCCTTCGCCCTCGTCGGCGACGATCTTGTTTCGCTCGAGCATGTGGTCCTGTTCGACGTCGCGAGCGAACTCGGCGCTCTCGTAGACCTTCGCTTCGCCGACGGTCTTTCGCATTCCGAACTTGGTGTCCAGCTTTCGGATGACGACCTCCGCGGCGTCTTTGTTCAGCTTCGCCGCCAGGCTATCTCGGACCTGCAGTCGCTCCGGCGTCGCCTCGTCGTGGGCGAGTTCGAAGGTTACGTCCGTTCTGTGCAACATGGGATTCTCCGATTCGGAGATGATGTCGACGTCCATGATATCACTCAGTTACCCTATTATCCCCGTGTAGCGCCTAAAAGGATTTCGAAGTGGGGGGTTCGTATCGTCCCCCCGATGAGCCGGTTGTCGAGCGCGATCTCACAGACCGTGTGCAGTTGTCACTCTCGATCGACCCCCTTCGTCTCGAGGCCCCGAATTCGAAAGCGCGCGCCGTCCTCGTAGTTCGATGCCGTGACCGTCCAGCCGTGACGCTCAGCGAGGTCGCTGACGATCGCCATGCCGAGGCCGGTCCCGTAGCCCGCTCCCGTCATTCCCATCTCGAAGATGTCGTCGAGGATCGCCTCGTCGATACCGACGCCGTCGTCCTGGACGACGATCGCGTCGCCGTCGACGTACACCGAGACGGTGAGCCGTCCGTCCGGCGGGGTGGCGTGCTCGATTGAGTTCCGAAAGAGGTTCTCGAACAGTCGCCTGAGCTGGGACGGATCCGCTTCGACCGCCCGTCCGTCGCCTATCTCGAGGATCGCGTCGTCGGTTTCGACGGTGTCCCACGCCTCTTCGACGACGCGTTCGAGAGCGGTCGTCCTGACGTCGAGCGACGCGTTGGTTCGGACGAGCGCCAGAATGTCGTCGACGATGGTGTCGATTCGCTCGAGCGATCGCTCGATGTACTCGAACTCCGGATCCTCGCCCTCATCGTCGTGTTCCTCCTGAAGTGCGGCCAGGTTCCCCTTCGCGACGTTCAGCGGGTTTCGAATCTCGTGTGTGACGATGCTGGCGAACTGCTCGAGTTGTTCTTTTTGCTCGCTGAGTTCTCTCTCGCGGTCGACCAGCGAGTTACGAACGTCGATCGCGTTGAGCGCGTGGCCGATCGTCTCCCCGAGCTCCCCGAGCACGGCTCGCTCGGTTTCGTAGAACACGTGTGAGGCGTTCGTCTCGAGGACGAGAACGCCGTATCGGGTCTCCTCGTAGACGACGGGGATCGCGATACGGGGTGGGGACGTCGAGTTCGTCGTGACCGAGCCCGACTCGAGGGTCTGGGAGACGAGCTCCGTCGTCCTTTCCCCCTCGTTGAGCGACGCCGTATCCCCGCTCGTCCAGGTATCGATCCGCTCGGTCTCCCGGTCGAGGAAGACGAATCCCGCCGTGCGGTAGACGTCGTCCGTCGTCAGTTCGAGGGAGATCCGACGGATCATCTCGTCACGAACCTGTTCGCGCACGAGCGAGTCGTTGACGTCGCGGATGATCTCGTTGATGCGCGCCTGCTCGTCGGCACGCCGCTCGGTCAACCGTCGAGAGATGGCCGAGTTGATGTGATAGCTCAGCTGACCGACGACGTTCTCGCCCTCGATGTCCCTGATGTAGGCCGTTACCCCGTTCGTAGTCGCGCGGCGGACGCTGTCTTCGTTGACGACGAACGTGAAGATGATGAACGGAAGCTCGCCGTGTTCGCGACGGACGTACTCGAGCAACCGCAGCCCGCCCATGTAGAGTCGGCCGTTCTCGTCGGGAATCTCGTACGCGCTGACGATACAGTCGACCTGCTCGGATTCGATGATCGTCGTCGCGCTCGGAATGTCCCCCGCTGTCCTCACCTCGAGCGTCAGCCCCGTTCGGCCGATCGCCTCCTCGAACTCCGGCCGGTCGGGTGAATCGCTGACGATCAACAGCGTCGGTTTCACTGACTCCACAGTCGGCGTTCGGATCGAACGCTCTTAACCGATGGGGCACCCGTCCTCCGAGCCTCGAGCGAGACGAATTGCGGTAGCTGTGTCCCGGTGCAGCCACGAACGATCTGCGATTCCACCGGACCGATGCGGTCTGCCGTAAGTCTGTACCGGCGTATCCGGAGACCGGGTGCCGGGTGCGCCGGTAACAGTTACAGCAGACCGTACGACCGCCGGTGGTCCGTCCGAGAGCGCGAAACCATCAAATAACAAGCATTATTTCGACACGTTTTTCCATCGGTCGGGAGACGGCTACGGTAGCAGGTATGGGTACGCAGACGTACGAGAACGTATATTCTCGAGAGAGGGCGCTGTCGGAACTCCGAGAACAGATACACGAGTCCAGGGAGATCGTCGCACTCGCCGCGCCGATCGAACTCATTCCACAGATCGAAGACGTGTTGACGGAGGCGGTCGATCGCGGGGTGCTCGTCCTGTTGTTGCTGGCCAGTGACGATCTCTCCTACGAGGAGGCCGCACAGCGGGCATTTCCGGCGACGATCGTTCGGTACTGGGAGCCACAGGGAGTCAACGTCACGTCGGCAATGGTCGACTATCACAGCGGGCTGGTGACGATCTCACAGCTCCACGATTCCGACGCTGACGTCGGACGAACGCTCATCTACGCCGACGAGTTCTTTGGTAACATGCAGCTGACGAGCCTCGTTGTGAACTTCTGGCGACGAGGGGACGAGATCTATGCGGACGATCCACTGCCACTACCACACACATACGACAGTTTCTTCTATGCGATCATCGACGCTGCAAAACGGCTCCGCGATCGCCACGATCTGTACGCGACGGTCTCGGTTGTCGGCGGCCACCCCGAATACGGCGAGGTGATCGGGGGGCCGGTGATCAACGTCCGACAGAACATCGTGTTCCCCATGACGAACTCGTTTCCTGCCGAGAACAACATGTTCGTCGAGTCGAACCACGGAACCGTCTCGGTCGGCGGTCCCAGCGGAACCGTCGAGGACATCGGCGCATCGGCCGTAAAACTCTACGAAGGGGATGTGACTCCGGCCGAGTGACATCGTTCTCTCTCGGGCGGTCTGTTGTACGTCAGTACCGGTGCAACCACAGATGGGTCGCGGTTGCACCGGCAAACGGGTACACCGATCCGTCTCACTCGAGCACCACGAGTCCGCGGGGAGTCAGTTCCGTGAACTCGTTCGGCCACTCGACCGGTATCCGCGTCCACGCGTCACCGAAGTTCGTCGATCGAAAGAGCCCTCCGTTCGTCACCGCATAGACGACCCCGGCCGCGCCGGTCGTCTCGAACACCGCACGAACGACGCCCCCTCCCGTCGGAAGCCCGCGATCCTCGAGTCGCTGCCAGTCCTCGTCACCGTGTCGTCGGTAGACGTGCGAATCGGCCGTATCCGCCGAGTGTGCCGTCGACGCGCCGCTCGCGGCGGAGACGAGCACCGTCTCCGGATCCCCGGGATCGGCAACGACGCTCCAGCAGTACCGATGCTCGAGGCCCGACTGCGGATGGGTCCAGTGTTCGCCGCCGTCGCTCGAGACCGCAAATCCGTCCCCAGCGGCGCTGTAGACCAGTCCCTCTCGATCGGGGTGCGTCGCGAGGCTGTGGTTGTCGCGCCGTGATCCTTCGGGTCGTTCGACCCAGGTCTCGCCGCCGTCCTCGCTGCGGACGAACGCGCCGGCCTCGATACCGACGTACAGCCGGTCGGGATCGAACGGGTCCACCGTCAGCCAGCGGACGTGGTGGGTGTGGGGTCGCGGCGGAAAGTACCACTCGTCTTCGGAGGGCAAGTCAGTGATCCCCTCGAGGCGGACCCACGAGTCGCCGCCGTCCGTCGTACGATAGACGCGGCTGGGCTCGGTTCCGGCGTAGATCGTCTCGGGATCGTGCGGGCTGATCGCGAGGGCGGTTACCGCCTCGCTGTCGAACGGCGTCTCGAGACGATCGAACGTTTCGCCGCCGTCGAGACTGCCGAAGAGTCCGTGGTCGAACGTCCCGGCGAACACCCGGTTCGGTTCGGTCCCATCCGCCGCGAGACACTCGAGTCGTCGCCCCTCGAGTTGCGTTTGGAACGTCCAGTCGCCCGAGCGCTCGTCGCGTTCGTACCGGCAGAGTCGGTCGGGGAGCGCAACGTACGCGGTTGTCATACGGGACGTAGGGTACCCACCCTGAAATGGTTCGTGCTCGCCAAAACGTGACACTGGTGTGAACGAACTGCAGAGCGTACTCGCTAGAGCCCAGAACCGGTTCCTCTCGCCGTTGGAAACCGTGCTGACCGTCGGCTGCGGCGTCTACGTGCTGTTCGGTGGTGGTCCGCTTCGAACGCTACTGCTCGAGGTTTCCTCCTTTCGATCGGCTGTGGGCTCGTCTGGTTCGGCGTACGAGTCCGAGCAGAGTCTGCCTTGCGGACCCGGTGGACGGTGCTCGCCAGGGGGCACGGTCGCCGGCGTGGTCCGCCCGAATCCGGCGTTGTGAAGAAGCGAACGGCGTGAGACGCTCACTCGACGACGAACGTCTCTTCGTCCATCCGAACGCCGCCGAGCAAACACTCGAGAGCGACGACCCCGACGTACATCGCAACGAAGAGTGCGACGACCACGTTGAGTATTCCCAGGCCGGAGGGACCGGTAAACAGCTGAGTGAAGCCGATGACGCTCGAGCCGAGCGCGAGTAGCGCCAGTCCGAACGCCGCGACGCGTGGCCACCCGACGGTGACGACGCCGAGCGGGAACCGTTCGCGGACGCCGGCGACGAACAGCGCCCCGCCGGCGACGGCGAGCCAGAGAATCATCGCGCGTTCGCCGGTCGTTTCGAGACCGCCGGAGAGAACCACGAGTCCACCCGCGAGGAGCCCCGTGACGACTCCGGCGACGGCGAACCCGTGCCGAACGGTCTCCTTGCGCTCGCTCATGGCTCAGTCGTCGTCCGTCGGTGCGGTCACCGGCTCGGAACGGTCCTCCCGCGGTCCCTCGAGGTCCACGTCGGGCAAGAGATCACGGAGGTACCGACCCGTGTGCGAGTCCTCGAGGCGGGAGACCGCTTCGGGCGTGCCGGTCGCGACGACCCGTCCGCCGTGCTCGCCGCCTTCGGGACCGAGGTCGATAACGTGGTCTGCGTTTTTCACCAGGTCGAGTTCGTGTTCGATGACGACGACGGTGTTGCCGTTGTCGGTCAGCCGGTGGAGGACGTCGATCAGCTTGCGTTCGTCAGCCGAGTGGAGTCCCGTGGTCGGCTCGTCGAGCAGGTAGAGCGTCTCGCCCGAGTCCTTTTTCCCCAGCTCCTCAGCGAGTTTGATCCGCTGGGCCTCGCCGCCCGACAGCGTCGTCGACGGCTGGCCGAGTTTCATGTAGTCGAGTCCGACGTCCGAGAGCAGGTTCAGCCGACGGCTGATCTGACTCGAGGACTCGAAGAACTCGGACGCCTCCTCGACGGACATCTCGAGGACGTCAGCGATCGTTTTCCCCTTGTAGGTGACGTCGAGCGTGGCGTCGTTGTAGCGTGCGCCCTCGCACTCCTCACAGGGAACGTAGACGTCGGAGAGGAAGTTCATCTCGATCTTGACGGTTCCCTGGCCGCCACACTCCTCACAGCGACCGCCTTTGACGTTGAACGAGAAGCGTCCTTTCTCGTAGCCGCGCTGTTTCGAGAGTTTGGTCTGGGCGAACAGCTCCCGGATGTAATCGAAGACGTTGGTGTACGTCGCCGGGTTCGAACGGGGCGTGCGTCCGATCGGCGACTGATCGATGAGCCGGACGGTTTCGATCTCCTCGAGTCCCTCGAGACCGTCGTGGTCGCCGGGGATTACGCTCGTGTTGTCGTTCATCTGGCGGGCCAGCCCCTTGTAGAGCACCTCGTGCATGAGGGTGGACTTTCCGGAGCCCGAGACGCCGGTGATCGCGGTGAAACAGCCGAGCGGAATGTCGACGTCGAGATCCTCGAGGTTGTGCTGGCGGGCTCCGAGGATCGTTAGCGCCCCCTCTGGCTCTCGGCGCTCCTCGGGAACGGGGATCGCCGTGCGACCGGAGAGATACTCGCCGGTGATCGACTTCTCGCAGGCTTCGACCTCCTCGACGGGGCCGTTGACGACCACTTCGCCGCCGCGCTTTCCGGGGCCCGGACCCATGTCGATGACGTTGTCCGCCCGTCGCATCGTCTCCTCGTCGTGTTCGACGACGAGCAGGGTGTTGCCCAGATCGCGAAGCTCACAGAGCGTGTCGAGCAGCCGATCGTTATCACGCTGGTGAAGCCCGATCGAGGGCTCATCGAGGACGTACAACACGCCGACCAGGCCGGAGCCGATCTGGGTCGCCAGCCGAATGCGCTGACTCTCGCCGCCCGAAAGCGTCGACGCCTCCCGATCCAGCGTGAGGTACTCGAGGCCGACCTCGACCATGAACCCGAGTCGGGCGCGGATCTCTTTTAAGATTTCCTCGGCGATCACCTTCTCGCGCTCGGTGAGGTCCGCTTCCATCGACTCGAAATGCTCGAGTGCGTCACCGATGCTCATTCCGTTGATCGCGGTGATCGAGGTGTCGTCGACCAGCACGGCGCGACTCGCGGATTTGAGTCGTGTCCCCTCACAGGCCGGACACTCCGTCACCGACATGTACTCTTCGATGTGTTCGCGAGTCGAATCGGAGTCCGTCTCGAGATACCGTCGCTCGAGGTTCGGAATAACGCCCTCGAAGCGCTTTCGTTTGCGCCGAGTGCCGTTTTTCGTCCGGCGTTTGAACAGCACCTGATCGCTGGTGCCGTAGAGAAACGCCCGTTGGACCTCCTCGTCGACGTCCTCGAACGGCGTCGACAGCGAGACGTCGACGTGATCGGAAACAGCGTCGAGGCGAGTCTGATAGTACGAGCGGTTGTAGCTCCAGGGTTCGAAGACGTGTTTGAGCGGCTTGGACTCGTCCTGTAAGACGAGATCCTCGTCGATCTCTTTCGTCTCCCCGAGCCCTTCGCATTCGGGACAGGCACCGTGCGGTGAGTTGAACGAAAACGATCGCGTCTCGATCTCGGGAACGTCGATCCCGCAGTGCGTACACGCGAGGTCCTTCGAGAACTCGACGACGTAGCGATCGTCAACGTCGATTTCGTCGCCGAGTGCGCCCGTCCGTCGGGCCGCTTCACCGAGGTCCTCTGTGACTCCCTCGGGCGGATCCGGCAGAACGAGCTTGAGAACGCCGTCGGCTTCCTCGAGTGCCGTCTCGACGCTGTCGACGATCCGCGGCCGGGCTTCGGCCGAGACTTTCACGCGGTCGACGATCACGTCGATCGTGTGATCGAAGTTCTCGTCCAGGTCGGGCCTGTCGGTCGTGAGATCGTGTTCCTCGCCGTCGACCTCGGCGCGGGCGTAGCCCTCCGAGACGAGTTCGTCGAAGAGGTCCTCGAAGGCACCTTTCTGGTCGCGGACGACCGGTGCGGCGATCTTGGCTCTGGTCCCCTCGGGAAGCTCGAGGATTCGCTCGACCATGTTCTGTGCGGACTGCTCTCCGACTTCTCGCCCGCAGTCGGGACAGTGGGGCGTGCCGACGCGGGCGTAGAGGAGGCGAAGGTAGTCGTGGAGTTCGGTGACGGTCCCGACCGTCGAGCGAGGATTGTTCGCGGCGTTTTTTTGGTCGATCGAGATCGCCGGCGAGAGTCCTTCGACCGTTTCGACCTGGGGTTTGTCCATCTGACCCAGGAAGTTCCGAGCGTAGGCCGAGAGGCTCTCGATGTACCGGCGCTGTCCCTCGGCGTAGACCGTCTCGAACGCGAGAGAGGATTTTCCCGAGCCGGAGAGGCCGGTGACGACGGTGAACGCCTCGCGCGGGATCGTTACGTCGAGGTCCTTGAGGTTGTGCTCTTCTGCACCCCGCACCTCGATGAACTCCTTACTCATGAGTCGGTTCGGGTGATGACTGATGCGGTCCGCTGTACGTCAGTCGCGGGGCTATCGCGACCCGTCTGCGATTGCACCGGGAACCCGGTCCAGCGATCCGTATGAATAGTTGTCCGATACGAGGCCTGGTTCATTGTGATTGCGTCAGTGGCCGGAGGAACTTAACGAGATTGAAAGACGAATGCGCGACCCGTGCTAGCACGATCTCGCTCCGTCGACCGGTGGTAGACGATCGCCTCGCCCGGCCCACAACTGAGTGTCGCTGACTCCGGATCGACGCCCAAAGTGACTTCGACGGGGAGTCCCAACGGTCGCGTATGAACGACGATACGGACGCCCCACCGTCGGTCGACGAGTTCGTCGACTACTGTCAGATACAGGCCGGACTCCTCTCCGGACGGGTCGAAACGATCGCGACGGAGGCGACTGATCTCCTCGACGAGATCGACGAGGACGTCGCGACGCTTCGCGCCCGACTCGAGGAACGAGGCGGTGACGTGGCCGGGACCGCGACGCCGTCGTCGGCTGGCGGACCCGGCGACGTCGACGTGGACGCGCTCGAGGAGCTTCAGGACGACCTCGAGCACAAGCAGCGACTGGCCGAGGCCAAAGGTGCCAGAATGCAGGCGTTCCAGGAACTCGCGGCGGCTTACACCGAACTCGCGGAGGAGGTCGGCTCGGCCGACGACGCCGCAGCGGCACTCGAGGAGATCGTTCGCTTCGAGGTCGACAACGACGCACCGGCGTACTTCGACGATCGGCGGACGCTGTGTGAGGCCGCCGCCGAGCAGGCGAACGCGGTCGAAAACGATACCGAACAGTAGCCGATCCGGAGACCGGGTTTCCAGGTGCGCCGGTAGACAGTTACGGCAGATCGCATCAGGGCCCCTCGAGCACTGCTACGCGTTCCTCGAGGAGCGCAAAGCGTCCCCCCCAGCCCGGTCGTGTCGCCTCGTGTAGCTCAGAGCGCCTCGAGAACCGCGTCGACCTCTTCGCGCGCGTTGAACGCGTGGACGGACACGCGAACCGCCCTCGGGTAGGCGGCCGAGGACGGAAGCGACCTGACGACGATATCCTCCTCTGCGAGCCGTTGGACGGTCGCCTCCGGATCGTCCGTTGCGATGGTTACGAGCCCCGACTCGAACCGATCGGGACTGATCAGGCGGTCCTCGTCGACGCCCGCTTTGAGCCGGTCCGTCAGCCGTTCGATTCGGCGTTCGACCGTCTCGAGTCCCATCTCTCCGAAGCAGTCTATCGCGTCGACGAGTCCGGCGTGCGCCGCCGGCGTTGCGCTCCCGACCTCGAGTCTACGCGCGCCGGCTTCGTAGCGGTAATCGTCCGCGTTCGGCTCCGCGACGCTCCGGTAGCCGATCGCGGCTGGAGTGAGCGTCCGCTCTCTCCCCTCGCGGACGTAACAGAAGCCCGAACCGAAGGGGCCAACCAGCCATTTGTGTCCCGCGCCGACGACGAAGTCGGCACCCCACTCGCGAACGTCGACGGGGGTTTGGCCGGGCGACTGGACCGCATCGACGAGCACCAGTGCACCCGCCTCGTGGGCGATCTCGACGATCTCTGCCACCGGCAGGCGGGTTCCGTGCGTCCAGGTCACCGAACTCACACAGAACAGCGTCGCATCCGCCGCTGCGTCGGCCACGGCCTCGAGATCGACGCGACCACCGTCAGTCTCTAGAACCCGAACGTCGATTCCCCGTTCTCGCTCGAGGCGCTTCCACGGCAGAATTCCGGCGGAGTGTTCGAGGTCCGTTCGCACGACGACGTCGTCGGCCGTCCACTCGAGTCCGCTCGCGATCCGGTTGATCCCGTCTGCCGTGCTCTCGGTTAGCGCGATCTCGTCCGGCGACGCGCCGAGTAGACCGGCGATCGCCGCTCGTGACTCCTCGTAGGCGTCGAACGCCGCTCGATACTGCCCGCCTTCGAAGGCCGCCTCGTACTCGTGGCGTTCGAGGACAGACTCGGCGGCCTCGACGACGCGACGGGGACTCGGCCCGCCGGCACCCCAGTTGCAGTAGATTCCGGACTCTATGGCGGGGATCGTTTCGCGGAGATCGATCGGTTTCATTACCCGCCAGTTCGCGACCTGGCGTGTTCGTTCTGGCGATCGCGGTCACCGCGGACGACGGCGCTCAAAAGTGATCGTCCGGATCGGCTCTCGTTTCGGTTACGCGCTCGACCAGCAGCGCCTCGAGGGCCTCCTCGAGTTCGTCGCGACGGGGAAGTGCGAGCAACTGACACTGCAGCGAGTCCGCGTCTTCGGTTTCGATCGTCGAGTCGAGGACGAACGCGTAGTTGTCCGTCCGTCCGAGATCCGCGATGAGCGGGCTCACGATCGACGACCCCATATCCGAGATGAACGTCGGCGGCGAGTGCCGGATCGACGTCTCCAAAACGTTCGCCCAGCCGTCGATGAATCCGCTTGCGGTGACGTTACACAGCTCCTCGAGTGCACTCCGCTCTCGTTCGCTCCAGTCGCCGTCGTGTTCGTTCGACAGCAGTGCGTCGACGTTTCGTCTGGCGGAGGCCGGCTGAAAGAGTATCGCGAGATAGCCACTCGGTGAGCCGGTGTACTTGACGGCAGTACCCACGCGCTGTTCGGTACCGACCTGTGCGGGAATGTCGGGGATCGAAACGAAGTTCAGCCGGTTCACCTCCACGGTCGTCTCGAGGCCGGTCATCGCCGTCAGGTTGTCCGTCGCCCTGACAGCACCCTGTTTGGTCATCTCGGTGAACACCTCGAGCTTTTCGAGGGAGATACCCTCGCCCGTCCGGTCCTCGAGTAGCTCCTCGAGCGCGTCGATCGCGGGAAACAGGAGGATTCGGAAGTCGACGTCGCTGTCGGCGGACCTGACCCGGCTCCGGAAGACGAAGACGTACTCGTCGTCTGCGGTCGTCGGGTCGGGAAGGACGGAAGCGCCGTCCCCTTCGACGGGCGACGGCGGCGAAACGTCGATCTTCGTATCCAGGTGGTCGGCCCAGCCGCTGACGAAGCCGTTCGCCATGATGTTTCCGACTTCGACGACGGCGCTTTCGAGGCGCTCCGGCCCCGCGGCGGGAACGAGATTGCTCGTAATCGCCTCGCGGCCGTCCTCATCGAAGACAAGAACGGTCTCGCCGGACAGCGGCGAGCCGAGCGAGACGCTAACCCCCGCGAACGTCCGGCCGTCGAACTCGTACCGGAGGTCAGACGACGACATCAACGAGACGTCGGTCATCTCGACGCGAGCCGGAACGTCCGCCAGTTCCGAAAGGGCGTCCGCCGCTGATTCGGCCCCGTCCCGTGCCAGCTCGTTGTAGGTCTCGAGGGAGTGAATGTCGATTTTCATCGGTTACTCCCGTCGATTGCCGTACCTGGTCGTGACACAGTCCCTTCATTGACCCGTCCGATATTTTATCTTTCGGACGCGCTGTCGTCGTCCAGCGGGTCTACGACCGACCGGATCCGATCGCCCCCGACCTATTTGATCGGTGGCGTCGAGATACGCTAGCGGACGGCCGGCCGTCCGATTCGACCATGTGCCCACAGATAGAGATCAGCGAGGAACTCAAGAACCGACTCGACACGCATCTCGAGGAAGACGAAACGTACGCCGAACTCATCGATGAGCTGGTGTCGATCTACGAGACGGACGGGACCTTCCTGCAGGAAGGCTACTCCGAGTGAGCGGCGAGTCGACCGGCTGCCTCGAGTTTTCCGACCGACCTCGAACCATCAGTCCCGACGAACGTCGTCGCGTTCGTGATCGTCTCGGAGATGTTCGATCGCGTGGAGTTCGACGACCGGAACCACCTTCGCGACCAGCAGGAAAAACAGCGTCACCATTCCGATCGTACCGGTGATCGACGCGATCTCGATGAAACTCGGGAAGTACGTTCCCGGCGTCGCGTAGTAGATCTCCATCGTGGGGTGGAAAAATCCCTCGACGACGAACAGGACCTTCTCGAGAAGCGTCGCGAGCAGAATCGCGACGCCACAGACGACCGCACGACTCTTGGTGAACAGCGTCGGCCGAATCGCCTGTGCGAAAATATAGGCGAGAACGGCGGCGACGAGCGTCATCGAAACGAGATAGATCGGATGTGTGAGCGTCGCGGTCCACGCGGCGTCGAGGTCGACGGGCGGGAAGAACGTTCCCGTCGTAACCTGCTGGAGTTGCAACCAGAGGAACAGCAGGCTAAAGAATCCGAGCCACAGCGTCAGCCCCCGGAAGACGTCGTCGGTGATGATGTGGTCCCAGTCGTAGGCCCACCGGAAGCCGTACGAGAGCAAGAGCACGCCGCTGATCGCGGAGGTGAGCGCGATCGTCAGGAACTGCGGTCCCTGGACGCCGCCGAACCAGCGAGGATAGGTCGGTAAGACGGCGAACAGCCACGGAATCACGCCACCGTGGAGCAACAGCGGAGCCATGATGATGATGGCCAGCGCGAGCCACCAGACCATCCGCTGGACGACCTCGTCTTCTTTCTCGCTGTAGCCGACCGTCAACGCCGTGTAAATCGGATCGAAGTGGTCCGGGAGGTCGTCGCGCAATCGGCTCACGTCGTATCGAAGCGTGAGACCGAGATAGGTCGCCGTCAGCACGAAGTACGCCGTGATGACGGTCACGTCCCACACCAACGGCGAGTTGTTCACCGTGATGTGATAGTGGCCCAGCACGCTCGTGACCATCCGGTCCGGACGACCCATGTGAACGAGGATGTAAAACCCGGCCGCCGACAGGCCGGCGATCGTCAGCAGTTCCGCGAGTCGAGCGACCGGCATGTACCGGTCCATCCCCAGCAGGCGAACCGCGGCCGACAGGATGATCCCTCCGTGGGCGATCCCGACCCACCAGATGAACGCTCCGATGTAAACCCCCCACGTCACGCCGCCGCCGGTACCCCAGTCGGAGAGGCCCGTCACGGCCAGCCCTTCCCAGAGCTGGTACGCCCAGCCCACGAGAAAGAGCGCGAATGCGAGTCCAGCGACGCCTACCAGCGCGTAATACTTCGTCGAGGTCTCCTGGATCGGTCGGAGAATGTCGGCCTCGCTCGGCGTTTTGGTGCTCATTGTGTCCGAGTCCCACGAACGTATTCCAACGACGCATTTCGTTTCGTACGTTGCACGTGCAAGGTCGCGATGACTGCCGCTCGAGTCGGTCGAGTTGAATCACGGAACGAACGCTCTGGACGGGAAAGAACGAACGCATTGGACAGGAAACCGAAACGAAAAACGAACCGGACGATTTGCTGGGCCACGCGGACGGGAATAGCCGACCTGAGCGAACGGGGATAATCGGCTCGAGCGACGGGCGGATCGTTCTGGCTTCTGTCTCAACTCTGTGCGGGCGCGAGTTCGTCGAGGTCGACGGACTGCTCTAACAGGACCTCGGCCTGATCCGAGACGGGACGTTGTTCTCGCATCAGCTGTTTGAACGTCCGCTGTGGCGAGAGGTCCCCGATGAGGACGCCGCCGACGATCTTGCCGTCTTTGAACGCGACGCGACGCCACTCGGTGTCGCTGTAGCGACGTTCGGCGTACTCGTCACCGAGGGTCGGATGGCCGAACGAGAGGAACGGAAAGTCAAAGTGCGTGATGGAATAGGACGAGACCCACTCGAAGACTTCCGACTCGTCGTCTGCGGCCATATTGATCGCAGCGACTCGACCCTGTTCTTTCGCGGAGCCCCAGGACCCGTTCTGGGCTTGCTCTCCGAGTAACACGTCGTGAAACCGCGTGATGTCGCCGGCCGCGTAGATGTCGTCGACGTTCGTCTGCATGTACTCGTCGACGACGATACCGTTGTTCTCCTCGAGGCCAGCGCCGCGAAGGTATTCGGTGTTGAACGTCAGGCCGATCGCGACGCCAGCGAAGTCGCATTCGAACCGATCGCCGTTGGGATCGACGGCTGCCGTCACGCGGCCGTCGTCGGTTTCGAAGTGATCGACGCCGCTGTCGAAGATCGGTTCGACTCCCCTTTCGCGCATGCCGTCGTGCATGATCTCTGCCCCGCCGGCCGAGAGCGCATAGCGCCACCACCGATCGCCGCGCATGAGGTACTTGCCCTCGACGCCCTGGGATCCACAGACGGCAGCGAAGTCGATTCCGAGGAGTCCGGCCCCGACGATGACGGCGTCCTGGGCCGATTCTGCGCTCTCTCGAATCGCCCGTGCGTCCTGAAACGTCCAGAAGTGATGGATTCCGTCGGCGTCGCTGTTTTCGACCGGAAGCTGCGTCGGCGTTCCGCCGGTCGCCACCAGAAGCTTGTCGTAGGACAGGTCGTCCCCCTCGTGGGTGTGAACGATCTTCGCGTCCGGATCGATCGACGTGACGTGCGTGTTGAGCGAGAGCTCTATCTCCCGCTCGTCGTACCACGTCTCGTCGTGGATCGAGATGGGCGCTTCGGGGAGTTTTCCTTTCGCGTGCTCTTTGATAAGGATTCGATTGTACAGTGGCTCCCCTTCATCGGTGATGACGGTAATCTCCGAATCCGGGTCTTCTTCCCGGAGGGTCTCGGCAGCCGAACTGCCCGAGATCCCGTCACCGATGATCACGTACTGGGTCATAATCGGACCGTTCGTAATGCGGGTTAAAGTGGGTTGCTATCTCGTTTATTTTGCCCGTCGAACTCGCCTTCTGTGACGAACGTACAGCATTTTGGTCGATTGGCGAAGAACATCCACTACTGACTGCTATTTCCGGTGGCGTTCTCGAGAATTTAACGTGGTGTGGCGGTTCACCGGACAACCCGTTTGTGGGGCGCGTGCCAACACAGATCACCGTCCGAATCCCTCTTTAGGGACGCTTTCCTACACCCGGACATGAAGCTCCGTCAGAACGTTCGCCACTTCGCCTCGCGGAAGGCACTCGAGACGCCGGTCGTCCGATCGGTCGCCACGTCGGGTCTGGTCCGTCTCCACACGAAGGTGTTTCTGAAAAAGGCCGATCCGGCCCACGCCGACGAACGCGAGGACCACCTCGACGGCCTGTTCGAGGCGACGGTCGATGCGTACCTCCGAGCGCTGCAGGACGGCTACTCCGAGGCCGAGGCACGGGAGATCACGCACATCCAGGCGAACTTCGACTTCTACAACCACGGCTGGACCGAAATGATGGAGTTTCCTGCCGACGAACTCGAGACCCATTACGACCGGTACGCCGAGTTCTTCGGGCGATGGGACATCACGATCGACGATCCGCTCGGCCAGTTTACGCCGCCGAGCGGCGTTCCGAACGCACCGTCCACGCCCGGGAAACTCGAGGACCCGGACCACCCACATGCGGAGGGCGGATTCGCGGACGACGTCTACGTCGAGAACGAGGACGGTGAGCTCGTCGTCGGCGGTCAGGACGACCCGGACGCCGTCGACGTCTCGAAAGCCGTCGGCGTCGACGCCGACACGGCGGGAACCGACGAATAACGCCCGATCCATCGATCGGAACTGTTATCGGCGTGAACAGCTTCACGGAGTGACACATCCATCGTACGGTCGGACGCACTCATCGTACGCCGTCCAGTGAGCGCAGTCGCTTCTACACTCGACGAACCGGTGGTTCACCGAACGGGGGTGTCCTCCGTTCGATCTCGAGACGTCTCGATTCCGATTATCATCTCCGATAACCGCGGATGACAATTTATGTACCGACGGTGTCACGCGTTCGATATACGCATGAGCTTCGTTCGACGACTGGTACCGACAGCGATCCGGCGTAGGTACACGATCAAATTCACGATCGTGTCGCTTCTTTTTGGCCTCTCCGTCGGGATTCTCGGGTTCGTTGCGGCCGTTGGCTTGATCCACGAAATCGAGATCCTGATCGACGAGGTGTCGACGATCGACGAGGAGTGGAGCTACGCTGCGATCGGCGCCGCCGTCCTGTTGATCGGTCTGTTCGGGTTCGCACTCGGCCGAAACACGACGTCGTCGATCGACCGCCTGACTGAGAACGTCGAGCAGATCGACGACGGAAACCTCGACGTCGACTTCGAGACGGATCGGATCGACAGCGTCGGTCAGCTCGCTGCCGGTCTCGATTCCATGCGGGAGACGCTGGTCGAACAGATCGAGGACGTAGAATCGACACGAGAAGAAGCCGAGCGCGAGCGCGAACGGATTCAGGAGATCAACGAACGACTCGAGCACCGTGCCGACGAGTACAGCGGCGTGATGGCGGCGGCCGCCGCCGGCGATCTGACCGTCCGCATGGACGCCGACGGCGAAAACGAGGCCATGGACTCCATCGCGGCGGACTTCAACGAGATGCTCGCCCAGATCGAACGAACCGTGGCCGAACTGAACGGGTTCGCGGCCGACGTCGCGACCGCCTCCGAACAGGTGACGGCCTCGAGCGAGGAGGTCCGATCGGCATCCGAGCAGGTAACCGACTCCATTCAGGAGATTTCCGTCGGTGCCGATCGCCAGTACGACTCCCTCCAGTCGGTCGATCGAGAGATGAGTTCCCTCTCGAGCGCCACCGATGAGATCGCCGTCTCGTCGAACGATGTCGCTGAGGTCGCAGAGCGGACGGTCGAGACCGGCCAGACCGGTCGCACGGCCGCCAGAAACGCGATCGCTGCGATGGACGAGATCGAATCCGAGGCCGAGGACGCGGTCGCTGAGATACATCGGCTCGAGCGGGAGGTCGAACAGATCGACGAACTGATCGTCACGATCTCCGAGATCGCACGACAGACCAACATGCTGGCGCTGAACGCGAACATCGAAGCCTCACGATCGGTCTCCGGAGAAGACGGCGACGGGTTCTCCGCCGTTGCTCGCGAAGTCAAGGAGCTCTCCGAAGACGTCGCAACTGCGGCCAACGAAGCCGAAGGGCGACTCGAGGCTATCCGTGAACGAACCGAACGCTCCGCTGCTGAGGTCGAAGGAACGAGTACGGACATCGAGAACGCCGGCGATCAGGTGTACGCGGCCGTCGAGGCGCTCGAGGAGATCACAGCGCTCGCCCAGGAGACCAACGTCGGCGTTCAGGAGATCTCGGCGGCGACCCAGGAGCAGGCGGCGTCTACCGAAGACGTCAGAGAGATGGTCGACGACGCGACGACGATCGCAGAACGGACGAGCACCGAATCGGAGTTCGTCGTCGGCGCGGCCCAGGAGCAAACGAGTGCGCTTTCGGAGGTCTCTCAGTCGGCTTCGAGGCTCGCAGCACAGTCGACGCAGCTATCGGCCGGACTGGACCGCTTCGATACCGACGTCGACCTCGAAGCGACTGATCCGGAGCCACCCTTCGCTTCCGACGAACGGCCGGAAACCGAGGCCCTCGAGGAGGTGGATGACCGATACGACGTCGGTGGGTTGGACGACGACCTAGTCGGTGGTGAGACTGGCCTCGGTGGACAGGCTGGCGATGATCCGGACGGCGATGAAATCGACGACGATGGCCTGGACGACGGGATCACCTTCGATCCGGTCCCCTCCGCAACCGGATCGTCCGACGCGGACTCCACGCCACCCGAGGGCCAGCCGGCTCCGGCCGATGGAAAAGACGACGAGCAAGTTCTCGAGTTCGACGACGATGGCGTGTCGTTCGGCCCTTCGTCGTCGGACTCCGACGATACACCCGGGTCGGACTCCGACGACCCACTCGATCTCGACACGAGTTCGAGCGAACGCACCGCTGAGCCGTCCACGGAACCCGGTTCGCGTTTCGAGACACCGGTCGATGAGGGCGATGAGTCGCCGGACGAGGACCCGGCGCAGGCGGGACCATCGGCTGACACGTCGACAGCCACTGACGCCGATCGGTCACCGGACGTCGAAACTGACCGGTCGAGCGGCTTCGATCCGCTCGCGCCAGCAACTGGGGAGACCCGATCGGCTGACGACGGTACCGAAACCGGTGAGGACACACCTGACAGGGACACGTCACCTGATGAGGGCACACAACCAGCCGGAACTGATCCGCTTTCACCGGACGTCGGGGCCGACCGGACCACCGGAACCGATCCACTCGGTTCACCCCACGACGATGGAGACGTCGAAACTGAAAACGGGAACGGGGACCGGGCCGATAGTCCGACCGAGGAACTCGAGGGCGAAACGGGGACCGACAGCGATGATGACCACGCGGACGAGACGCAGATCGACAGCGACACCGACGACCTCGATTCCGAACTCGAGGACGCGAGCGGATCGGATGGCGAACTGGAGGATGAAGGCGAGTCCGATTCCGACCCCGCCGACGAGGGGTTTACGTTCGATAACCCGGTCGAAGACCAGTAACGCGTCGATCGTCTCTCGGGGGGGATCTAGGCCGTCTCTCGGGTGTTCGTCGTCTCGAACCGGAGGCCGTCGTCGTTCGCTACCTTTTTGCCTGCACTCTGGCAAGAAATCGGCATGCTCACCGTGCGGGCACCAGCGACGAGCGCGAACCTCGGGAGCGGGTTCGACGTCTTCGGCGTCGCTCTCGGAGCGCCCGCCGACGTAATCCGGGTCGAACGCGCACCGGAAACGTCGATTTCCGTTACCGGGGCAGGCAGTCAGTACATCCCCGAAGACCCGAAGAAGAACACCGTCGGTGCGGTCGCAGAGGCACTCGAGGCACCGGCGCACATCCGGATCGACAAGGGCGTTCGCCCGTCGTCCGGGCTCGGCTCCTCGGCTGCGAGCGCTGCCGGTGCCGCGGTTGCGCTCAACGAACTCTACGATCGCGGCTATACGCGCGAGGAACTCGTTCCCATCGCCGCCGAGGGGGAGGCGCTCGTCTCCGGAGAGGCCCACGCGGACAACGTCGCACCCTCGTTACTCGGCGGATTTACGATCGTGACCGACCACGGCGTAAACCGGGTCGACGCGTCGATCCCAGTCGTCGCTTGCCTCCCGGAAACGACCGTTTCGACGCGTGACGCACGCGGCGTGGTTCCCGATCGCGCCCACATGAACGACGTCGTCGACACCGTCGGCAACGCCGCCACGCTGTCGCTTGGAATGGCGAAGAACGATCCCGAACTCGTCGGTAACGGCATGAACGACGGGATCGTCACGCCCGAACGCGCCGCGCTCATCCGCGGCTACGACCGGGTCCGCGACGCCGCGCTCGAGGCGGGTGCCACCGGCGTCACGGTAAGCGGTGCCGGGCCGGGCATTCTCTCGGTCTGTCACGCCCGCGATCAGCGAGCGGTCGCATCGACCATGCTCGGGGCGTTCGACTCGATCGGAATCGAGAGTCGTGCCTACCAGACCTCTGTCGGTGGCGGTGCCACGCTCTTCACCGAGGATCGATAGTCCTCCGGCGGATCTCGAATGGGTTCTCGAACCGACGCGATACTCTCGCTGTTCGTTCTCGCGGTCGCAGCCGTCGCATTCGTCGTCGTCGACGCCTCGCTTTCGACCTCGCTGTTCGTTTTCGGCGGCTTCGCGACGGTCGCGTTCGAGATCGTCGCCGCTCGAGATCGAGAGCGAATTCGACGGTGGTGGGACACGCCGACCGTCCAGTTCGTCGCGGTCGTTCTCGCGATCGGCGCCGTCATCGCGGGCACGACACTCGCACCGACGAGTTCGCTTTCGGCCGTGGTCGGTGCGCTGGTGACCTATCTCGCCTATCTGGCCGTCGTCCGGCTCTCTGACTCGAGGAAGACGACTGACGACGAGCGTCGGTGACGAGATGGTTCGTGCGCGGCGAGAGACACCCGAGTGACTCGACGCGGGAAGAGAACTTGTCGTAGACGGCCGAAACCGACGCGATCAACTCGTTCGAGGACGAACGTTCATATACTGAGGGGAGACCAACACCGGTATGCGAAGACGGGCGAACCGCCACCGGTGTGGAGCCTCCACGACCGTCGTACACCCCGGTCGAGCGACGTTTCCGTGCGACCGGCGATCGGCTCGAACGGACCGAATGGACAACGCTTATGCGCAGGCTATGCATGCACGAGCCTAGAATGAGCGACATCGAGGGCGTCTACGAGGACCTCGAGGCCGACGTCTCTCTCGAGGAGTTTCGCGAGGCCGTCGAGGCGAAAGTAGAGCAGATGGGTGGACTCGCGGACGAGGAGACGGCGGCGATGCTCGTCGCTCACGAAGTCGGCGAGAGCGAAGTCGGCGGCATCGCTGACATCGAACCCGGGATGGAAGAGGCGAAGTTCGTCGCCAAGGTGGTGAGTATCGGTGAGATCCGGACGTTCGAACGCGACGGCGAAGACGAGGACGGACGCGTCGCCAACGTCGAGGTCGCTGATGAGACCGGGTCGGTTCGGGCGGCCTTCTGGGACGATCACGCTCGCGCCGCCGTCGAAGAACTCGAGGAGGGGGACGTCCTCCGGATCAAGGGCCGGCCCAAGGAGGGATTCAGTGGCGTCGAGGTCAGCGTCGACGACGTCGAACCCGATGCGGAGACGGAGATCGAGGTCCAGATTTCGGACACCTACACCGTCGAGAGTCTCTCGCTCGGTCTCTCGAACGTCAATCTCGTCGGACTCGTTCTCGACACCGGGACGGTACGGACGTTCGACCGCGACGACGGCTCCGAGGGGAGAGTGGCAAACCTCGTCCTCGGTGACTCGACCGGTCGAATTCGCGTAACGCTGTGGGACGACCAGGCGGATCTCGCGACCGAGTTCGATCCGGACACGACCGTCGAAGTGGTCGACGGATACGTCAAAGAACGGGACGGCAACCTCGAACTCCACGTCGGCAACCGCGGTACACTCGAGGAAGTCGACGAAGACGTCGAGTACGTTCCCGAGAGCACGCCGATCGAAGACGTCGAAATCGGGCAGACGGTCGACCTCGCCGGCGTCGTTCGCTCCGCGGATCCGAAACGAACGTTCGACCGAGACGACGGCTCCGAAGGACAGGTTAGAAACGTTCGTATCCAGGACGCGACCGACGACATCCGCGTTGCGCTCTGGGGGGAGAAAGCCGATATCGACCTCGGACCGGGCGACGAAGTCGCGCTGGGTGACGTCGAAATTCAGGACGGCTGGCAGGACGACTTCGAGGCCTCTGCAGGCTGGCAGTCGACGATCACGATCCTCGAATCCGAAGCTGCGAGCGCCGACGGGACTGAGAGCGATGACTCCGACGAGAACACGGGACTGTCGGCGTTCTCCGGAGGCGGTGATGACGACCCGGCCGACTCGGCTACTGAAACCACGGCGGAGACGGACAGCGGTGACGCCGTCGCCTCGAGTGAGACCCAGGATGCCGGAGGTGAGACCCAGGAGTCCGGTGGTGCGACCGATCCGACGACGGGGGAGGAACTCGAGTTTACCGGCGTCGTCGTTCAGGCCGGAGATCCGGTCGTACTCGACGACGGCGAGACGACGATGAGCGTCGATACCGACGCCGACGTCGGACTCGGTGAGGAGATCACCGTTCGCGGTGTCGTTCACGACGGTCGTCTCGAGGCGAGCGACGTCTTCTGAACGGTCGAACATCCGTATCGGACGCCTAGGAAAAGCGTTAAGGGAGTCACCTTCGCCTATCATGGTATGAACGTCGAACTCCCGTTCGCCCCGGTGGATACGATAATCCGGCGGAACGCGGGTGATTTACGGGTGAGCGCCGACGCGTCGAGGGAACTCGCAACGCGGATTCAAGAACACGGCAGCGAACTCGCCATCGACGCCGCCGAACGCGCGACTGCTGACGGACGAAAGACGCTGATGGCGGCTGATTTCGAGGTCGAAACGGTGATCGACAAGGACGATCTCGAGTTGCCAGTTGCTCCGGTCGATCGGATCGCCAGACTGGAGATCGACGATCGATACCGCGTCGCCATGGATGCGCGGATCGCACTCGCGGATATCCTCGAGGACTACGCGGATAACGTTGCCCGGGCGGCGGCGATTCTCGCACACCACGCCGACCGGCGAACGATCATCGACGACGACATCGAGACGTACTTCTCGTTGTTCGAGTGAGATGCAATTCGGCTACAGCGAGGTCTGTCTCGCACACGACCCGGGTTCACGTCATCCGGAGACGCCGGATCGATTGCGAGCGATCCGGGAGCGATTGAAGAGAAAACACGGCGTCGAGTACGTCGAGGCGGATCCCTGTGACGTCGAGGCGATCACTGCCGTCCACGACCGAGAGTACATCGAGTCGCTTGAGGAGTTCTGTGCCGACGGCGGCGGAGAGTGGGATCCGGATACCACCGCCGTCGAAGCGACCTGGGATGCGGTTCGTCGCAGTGCGGGACTGGCGTGCTGGGCCGTCGAATCGGCACTCGAGGGCGCTGATGGTCGAAAAACGCCGTTTTCGCTCGGTCGTCCACCGGGCCACCACGCCGTTGGCGACGACGCGATGGGGTTCTGTTTCGTCAACAATGCTGCGGTCGCCGCTCAGTACGCGCTCGATCACGACAACTACGACGTCGACCGAGTCGCGATCGTCGACTGGGACGTCCATCACGGCAACGGCGGACAGGACATCTTCTACGATCGAGACGACGTCTTCTTCGTTTCGGTCCACGAGCAGGGACTGTACCCGGGAACCGGCGATGTCGACGAAACCGGTGAGGGTGACGGCGACGGAATGACGATGAATCTTCCGATGCCGGCCGGAACGGACGACCTCGAGTATCTCGCCGCCATCGGGGGGCCGGTGACCGCGGCACTCGAGGGATACGACCCCGACGTGGTGATCGTCAGCGCGGGGTTCGATGCGCATCGACACGATCCGATCTCACGCATTCGTCTATCGACGGAGGCCTACGCCCTGATGACTGACCGGCTCCGGGCGCTCGCGAACGATACCGACGCCGAACTGGCGTTCGTCCTTGAGGGGGGCTACGGACTGGACGTCCTCGCCGACAGCGTTGCCCTCGTCCACGAGACGTTCGACGGTCGAGAGCCGATCGAGCCGGGCGGCGAACTCTCCGATCAGGCGGAATCTGCGCTCGAGGACGTTCTCGAGGCGCACGGGCTGGATCTCGACCTCGACTGTTTCTGAGCGACCGTGGGCGCTTGTGAGTGATCTTGCCCGTTTCTGATTGCTCTCGACCGTTCGGATCAGGGGATCGGCTCGAAGTAGGCTCTGAGTTCGGATCCGAACTCCTCGAGCAGCGTCTCGATGTCCGTGTCGATCAGTACGTCGTACTCAGACTCGAGTGCGCTCTCGACGTGTACACCGAGTCCGACGCTAAAGATTTCGTCGCTCTCGAGAAAGTCGCGGGCGGTCGTGAACTCGCGATTGCGCTCGGTGACGTATCGATCGCCGTCGAGAAACGGACCGTAGACGTCGGCCGTCTCGGCGTACGCCTCGTAGAACGTTTTCGCGTGGGTTCGAACGTGGACCGGCGGGCCACCGTGGCGCTCGACCAGCGGTCGTTCGCTGACCGCGAGTTCGACGAACACGACCGCGCTCTCGTTGGCCATCGTCGTCGCACGAAACACGTCGAACCCCCGCTCGTCGAGCCCGTTGGTAATCCCTTCGAGTGATTTTCGGAGCTGTGGATAGAGCTGATCTTCGACGAGATTCGGTGCCTCGAATCGGACGGCCACCGGGGTCGTTCCTCGCCGCTCTACGTGATCGCGGAGTTCGTCGGCGGAGAGTGGAGCGGGATCGTCGGGCTCGAAGTACTCGAGATCGGGATTTTCGAGGAATTCGCGGGCGTAGTGTTGCAGGCGGGCAACGTTGACCGCGGCACAGACCGCCGCGACGTTTCGATCGGGGTCCGTGGGATCGATAACGACGAGCGGATCGTCGAAGCTGGTTCGCCCGTGGTCTTCGGGATCGAGGTGGACCGGCGGCTGCCACTCGCGTGCGGCCTCGAGCAACGGTCGAAAACCGCCGTACTCGCAGACGAGTAGTTCGGTCAGGTAGCCACTGAACCCTCGTGTCCGAAGATCGCTACCGTAGACGCCGATCCCTTTCAGAAACTGCTTGGTCACCCGGACATCGGCGGCGAGTTCGTCGTCGAGACGATCGACGAGGTACGCCGTGTGAAACGGCGTTCGGTCGACTGCCGAACGGATCTCCGTCGCCGACTCGAGACGAAAGCAGGGAACGACGTCGATGTCGAACCCGTCGACGTCGCCTTTGACGTAGGGGTGCTCGGCGTACTCTTCGTGTCCCGTCGGAAGGGTCGCGTGACCGACCGCCAGCCCGTAGGACTCTAGCGTCTCGCGGTCGAGCGTCGGCGGAAAGCGAACGAAGATATCGATATCGCGGTCGCCGCTCGTCCAGGTGTTTCGCGCGCTCGAGCCCGCCCGCAACACGTCGGCATCGGGACACAGTTCGGTCGCTTTCGACTCGGCGCGCTTCGTCAGTCGACCGGCCACGCCACGGAGACGTTCGCGTTCCGCTTCGTCTGGGTCGACGCGCTCGCGAACCGCGGCGACGACCGCGTCTCTCTCGTCGAGTTCGTCTCCTGACGGATCGGCCCCGTCGAGATCGCGCTCGTCGTCGGCGTTCTCCCCGTTCATTGTGAGCGCATACTCGAGGGGGAGGTGAAAGCGTGTCGAACCGACGGAAGCGAAAACGAAAGCCCTATCAAATCAACCCGCCCATCAGTAGATGGGCCGAAGTAGCTCAGATGGTAGAGCACCTCGCTGTTAACGAGGTTGTCCCAGGTTCGAGTCCTGGCTTCGGCGCTTTTCCTTTCACACCCACAGACACTGAGTGAATACACCGAGTGAACTGATCGAACACGGAGCCATAGCGACTAGCTCGGACCGGGTACACAACCAAAACCGAACTCATGGCTAGCTTTAATAATTCAGGGTTAGAATATAGCAATACATGACTACTCAGCGAATTCCCGTCACAGTGTTGAGCGGAAGTCTCGGTGCCGGCAAAACGACCGTACTCAACCACGTACTCACAGCCGACCACGGACTCGAGGTCGCCGTCGTCGTCAACGACATGGGCGAAGTGAACGTCGACGCCGAACACGTCGCTCAACGATCCGATCTGAGCGACGACGACGAAATCATCGAGCTATCGAACGGCTGTATCTGTTGTCGGCTGCGGGGAGACATGTTGGAGGAAGTCGGCCGGCTTGCCGACCGCCGGGAGTTCGATTATCTACTGGTCGAATCCTCGGGTATCTCGGAGCCGATCCCGGTCGCACAGACGTTCGCGATGGGCTTCGAGGACGCGTCGTTCGATCCGACCGATACCTACGCGCTCGATACGATGGTCACGGTCGTTAACACCCACAGCTTCTTCGAGTCGTTCGATTCCGGGACGGCGCTCGTCGAGGACGAGCTCGAGGACGACTCCGGACGCGTTCCCGAGGAGATACTGCTCGATCAGATCGAGTTCTGCGACGTTCTCGTGCTCAACAAGTGCGACCTGGTCCCCGACGACGCGCTCGACGAGATCGAGTCCATACTCGGGACGCTTCAGCCACGCGCACGAATCGTTCGCACCGAGTTCGGTGACGTCGAACCCGATGGTATCCTCGGAACGGGACGGTTCGACTTCCAGGCGGCTCAGAACTCCGCCGGCTGGAAACACGAACTCCAGCACGAACACGCCCACGACCCACGCGAGGAACACGGCGTCACCTCGTTCGTCTACCAGCGCGATCGACCGTTCCATCCGGAACGAGTCGCTGCGCTCCTCTCGGAGCTCCCGGACGAGCTGATCCGTGCGAAAGGGTTCTTCTGGAGCGCCGGTCGAGAAGACGTCGCGATGGGCATCGACAAAGCCGGAAGCTCGGTTCGTGCTGGTCCGTCTGGACAGTGGCTCGCAACGCTTCCCGAGCGCGAGCGCAGGCGGTACTTCGCCGCCCGTCCGGGACTCGAGGATGACTGGGACGACGAGTGGGGTGATCGGATGACCCGCCTCGTGTTCATCGGTCGCGAGTTCGACAAAAAACCGCTCATCGACCGCCTCGAGGACTGTCTGCTCACCGACGAGGAGATGACCGAAAACTGGGACCGGTATCCCGATCCGTTCGAACCGGAAGAACGACGTGAACTCACGCTCGCAGACGACTAACGAACACGATGTCCACTCCGGTTACCCTCCTCTGTGGCGAACTCGGCGCGGGGAAGACGACGCTTCTCTCCCGGCTTCTCGAGTCGACCGACCTCGAGATCGCAGTTCTGGTAAACGACGTCGGCGCGGTTAACGTCGACGCCGATCTCGTCGAGGCGCGTACCGATCTTTCGACGGGGGAGGAGGTCGTCGCCCTCGAGAACGGCTGCATCTGCTGTAGCCTCGGGAACGAGCTGTCGCGCTCGGTGATCGAACTCCAGCGCGAACACGAGTTCGACCATCTCGTCGTGGAGGCTTCCGGCGTCAGTGAGCCCGAACCGATCGCCAGACAGTTCGTTCGCGGTCCCGCAGCCGGCAGCTACGATCCGAACGCGATCGTCACCGTCGTCGACGCGCGGCGGTTCCACGACCGGTTCGTCGATGCCGACTCCGACGGTGAACCGCCCGCGATCGAGGGTGCGGACGGTGGCGGGACGCGCCCGCTAGCCGACCTCGTTCTCGAGCAGGTCGAATTCTGCGACGTACTCGTCGTCAATAAGTGCGATCTGGTGAACGAGAGAGAGCGAGACAGCGTCGTCGCGTTGCTCGAGACCATCCAGCCTCGCGCCGAAATCGTTGCGACGGAGTACGCCACACTCGAGGCCGACAGCCTCCTCGACGCCCACCGATTCGACCTCGAGGCCGCAACGGATGCCGCGGGCTGGAAGCGTGCGCTCGAAGATGATGCGAACCGCGAGCGAGACCACGATCACGGTGGTCACGATGATCACACACACAGCCACGGCGAGGAGACGAGCCACGACCGCGGTCGCGATCACCATCACGCGCACCCACCCGAGCGCTACGGGATCTCCGTGGACAGCTACCACCGTCGACGGCCGTTCCATCCCGAACGGATCGTCGCGCTTCTGGCCGACTTGCCCCCGGAGCTCGTGCGCGCGAAGGGACTGTGCTGGATCGCCGGCCGCGAGGATCAGGCCATCACGATGAGCCAGGCAGGAGACGAGACGGCCCTCGAGGTGACCGGTCGATGGATCGCCAGCCTCCCCGAACGGCGCCGGGAACGCTACCGACGGGGACAGCCCGACCGCGAGTGGGACGACGAGTGGGGCGACCGCGAAATCCGGCTGGCGCTCATCGGCCGCGACCTCGACCTCGACGCCCTTACCGACCGCTTCGACGATTGTCTGCTCACCGACGAGGAGATGGCCGCCGACTGGTCGACGTTCGAGAATCGGACCCCGACGGCGATGGGTGAGTCAACCGTCGTCGCCGACGAACGCGGACCGAGCTAGCTCGAGCGGAAACGATACACGATGTACAATGCACGAGGTTCGTCCGGCTCGCACTGGTGTGGATTCGACGTGCGTCTGTGTGTGACCGCTATCGTTCTCCCTCCTCGGGATCCGGATACGCTCGTTTCCAGAGCCCGGAGAAGACGAGCGCGACGAACGGCAGCCCGAACACGACGTACGGTATCGCGCCTAGCAGGGGCCACGGACCGAGTGCGAACCCGACGGCGACGACGAGCACGCCGCCGACCAGTCGACGAGCAGTTTGACGGCGACGAACGCGACGAGGACGGCCGCCCCGCCCCTCTCCGCGGCGACGAGCAAGACGAAAATCAGGAAGAACGCCTGTCGCGCCGGCGTCTCGACGACCGCGTACGGCGAGGTCGTCTCGTAGCGACCGCCCCGTCGGTAGTCGTGCCAGGTCTCGGCGCCCTGCCCCACGACTAACGCTGCGACGCCGAGCCAGACTTCCGGCCGCGTGAGCGCCTCGTCGACGGCGACCTCCGCCAGGGCGGCCACGACGAAGAGCGCGGTCCACACGCTCCGAAGATAACCGCACCGACGAACGGCAGGTTCCGCGGGTAGACCGGCGGCAGCCACGATACCAGTGTGATGCTCCCGCGCTTTCGCACGAGGTCGGTGTTCCCGACGCTGAGCACGCCCAAGTTTCCGCTGTCCTTCTCCAGATCCTCGACTCGCGGCGGTCGGCCCGCGAACAGCGCCTTCGTTGCGGCGAGCGGGAATGCGAGCAACACCTCGAGCGCGTAGATCACGACCAGCGTCGACGGTTCCCAGCCGTACGCGAGAACGCCGACGAGCGGCACCAGATTGGCGAAGAGGATCGGCGCGAACGCCGCGGTCGACGGTGCTCGAGCACGAATGCGTGACGGGACCATCGTCGTCGACACTACTGGAATCGGACACGATAAGGGTACTGAACGACGGTCGTCTCGAAGCCGTCCCACACTATCTTATCACACTCGAGCGCACACGTGATCACATGGTTACCGATCGAGACGAGCGACGCGGCACCGACCACCACGGCCACGATATCATCGACCCGCTCTACGTCGGGATCGTGACGGTCTCGAGTTCCCGTGCGGACGAAACGAGCCCCGACGACCCCGGCGGGGACACGATCCAGGAGTGTTTCGAGGCCGAGGACCACGAGGTCCGCGAGCGGGCGCTCGTCCGCGACGACTACTCTTCGATCCGCACGGCCGTCCGGGGACTCGTCGCCCGTCGAGATATCGACGTCGTGGTCACGACCGGCGGAACGGGCGTCACGGCCGACGATGTCTCGCCCGAAGCCACGTCGTCGCTGTTCGAACGCGACCTGCCCGGCTTTGGCGAGCGCTTTCGTGCGCTCTCGTGGGAGGAGATCGGTACACGAGCGATCGCCTCGCGCGCGACCGCCGGAATCGCCGTCGACACGCCGGTGTTTTGCATCCCGGGCAGTACGGGCGCGTGTCAGACCGCCTGCGAGCAGCTGATCGTCCCCGAGGCCTCCCATCTCGCCGGCCTCGCGACGCGCCACCGCGCGGGCACGACGGACCAGTCGCTGTCGGCCTACGGCGACGGGGAGTGAACGGATAACCGAACCCGATCCGGCGGGTAACGCACGGAGTCGAGCGACGAGAACGACACGCCTGAGTGCGTGCGGTTCCAACCCCGATCGATGCCCGACTGCGACTACTGTGACGCGTCGTTTACCGACGAGGAGGCGTATCTGGATCACCTGGCGAGCGAGCACGCCGCAGATCTCGGACGGATCGACCGACGACGCGTCGAACGACGAGGCTCGCTCGAGGGCGACGGTGGCAGCAGTCCGATCGTTCTCTACGGTCTCGCGCTCGCGTTCGGTCTGATCGTGATCGGTGCGGTGGGATACGTCGTGACGTCGGGAATGGCCGACGAGGGCTACGTCCACGAGCACGGGCAACTGACCGTCGAAGTCGACGACGAGGTGATCGACTTCGAACAGCAACGGTACTACCAGGAGGAACTGGGTGGAACGTTCCACTTCCACCCGGACGACGGGAACACCTGGCATATGCACCCCGATCGCGTCGACCTCGAACACGCGATGGCGGACATCGAGATGCCGATCTCCGAGGGCGCGATCACGATCCACGGCGAAGCCTTCGACGACGACGCTCCGGATACGAACGTCGAGATCACGATAAACGACGAACCAGCCGATCTCTCGGAGGAGCTTCACGACGGCGATCAGATCCGGATCGCGGTCGAAACCGCCGACGGTGACGGTCTTCCGGACGCTGCCGACGAAGACCACTGATCCCCACGCCCGTTTCCCGAACAGCACGTCGGGCGTCGATCGCGTTCACTTTCGCTCCGGTGGCGGCAGTTTAAATAGTATCGGGCGCGAACACCGGTATGTCTCCCACTGAAACCCAAGAGGAGGCGTGACACAATGAGCGACGTACGACAGCACGCAGCGGACATACACGAGCAGTTTTCCGACCACATCGACGTCACCGTCGAAGAGATCGAAGAGCGTCTGCACACGCTCGTCGACGAATATAAAGTGCCGACGGACGAGGCACGACGGAGCGTCACGAACCACTACCTCGAGGAGGCGGGTCTAGAGCACGAGGACATCTCGAGTGGCTCGAGCCAGCGCGTCTCCGTCGAGGACGTCGAGGAACCCGAACAGTGGGTCGACCTCACGGCGAAAGTCATCGAACTCTGGGACCCCCGGAGCGATGCCGTCGCCCAGGTCGGTCTGCTTGGCGATCCGACGGGAACGATCAAGTTCACGAAGTGGGCCAAATCGGATCTCCCCTCGCTCGAGGAGGGCGGCGTCTACGAACTCGGGAACGTCGTCACCGACGAGTATCAGGGCCGATACTCGGTCAAACTGAACAGCACGACGGTCATCGAGGAACTCGACGAGGAGATCGAAGTCGGTGACGACACGAGCGAGATCGAAGGCGCACTCGTCGACATGCAAAGCGGCAGCGGCCTCATCAAGCGCTGTCCAAAGGAGGACTGTACCCGCGTTCTCCAGAACGGCCGCTGTAACGAACACGGCGAAGTCGAAGGCGAGTTCGATCTCCGGATCAAGGCCGTCGTCGACGACGGAATCGACGCCCACGAGGTCATCTTCGATAAGGACGCCACCGAGGAGCTAACCGGTCTGAGCCTCGAGGAAGCGAAAGACATGGCGATGGACGCACTCGATACCACCGTCGTGGCCGACGAAATCGCAGACGACATCGTCGGCACCTACTACCGGATCGAGGGACCGACGTTCGGCCGGTACGTCCTCGCGGACGATGTCGAGGAACTCGGCGGACCGACGGATGCTGAATCGCTGCTAATCAGAGCGAGGTCGATGTGATATGAGCCAGTCAGAACTCACCCGCGAAGTCGCGCGCCGCGTCTTCGCATCCGAATTCAACGATTCGACGTACGCCTTCAAAGAAAGCGACGACGAGCGCGCGCCGAACTACGCGCTGCTTCCGACCGGGGACCGGGCCAACCGCGTCCTCGTCGTTGGAACCCTAACCGAAACCGAAGACGTCGGTGAAGACAGCGAGTACTGGCGCGGACGCGTCGTCGATCCGACGGGCACGTTCTTCGTCTACGCCGGCCAGTATCAGCCCGAAGCGGCCTCGGTGCTCCGGGATACCGAACCACCGGCGTACGCCGCTGTGGTCGGGAAACCCCGAACGTACGAAACCGAAGACGGAACGGTGAACGTCTCCCTTCGACCCGAATCTATCTCCATCGTCGACGATGCGACCCGCGACCGGTGGGTCGTCGAAACCGCCGAACGGACGCTCGATCGTATCGAGGCGTTCGAGGAGTGGGAGGCCGAACAGGAGGCCCCCGAGAGCGCCTCAACCGCGCCCACGAACGAGTACGCCCAGATGGCTCGCGAGCGCTACGATTCACCCGTCGTGAACTATCGAAACGACGTTATTCAGGCCCTCGAGGGGCTCGAAGAGACGAGCGATCCCGAAGCGACGGTTTGAGTCAGGCTGGGATCTCGTGGTGCTACACAGCCAAACCCGTTCGCCGTCGTAACCCAGGTCGGTTCGCCGTAGAGACAACGAACACCGCACTCGGTTCATCGAGGTGGCGGCTCTCGAGAGTGGCGGTTCGAACTCCAGAACGGTCAGTACAGTCGTTATACGGACGGCTGTACCGGTTGACGGGTGCTATCGCGACCCGTCTATGTCGCACCGGTACTAACTGACAACGGACCCTCTCAAAACGACTGGCCGAGTTTTTCGCGTCCGATTCGAACGCCCGTTGGCGTAATAATCATCTGGTCGTCGCCCTTTCTGACGATATCGCCGTTGACCTCCTGGGCCACCTGCCGGAGTTCGTCGACGACGTGTTCGACGGTGCTATCGTTCGTTCGTAGCCGAGTGACGTCTGCGATGACGATGTCGCCGTCGTAGACGGCTTCTTTGATGTCGATCGCGTCGGCCTGTCCGCTGACTTCTGCGATGTGTACCTGCATACTCGCGTCCGCCGATTCCGTCGAGACGTCGTCGAGATCCAGTTCGACGTAATCCTCGGCGGTTCGAGACTGGTTCCCGCCGATGATTCTACTCATGAGTCCCATTGCCGTTATCCACTGTCGCCGCGAGTATAGTTCTTACGTCAGACACCGTTTCGGAACTGGTAATTTCAGTTTCGGATTTCGGCGTGGTTTTGCGATCGAAATCAAAAGATCGGTTCAACCGGCGAACTCGTAGAGATCGTCACCGACGTGATGAAGCGAGTCGACGACTTTTCCCTCGTCACCGACCATGTCGGCGCCGTCGACACGAGCGCGGCCGATCGCCAGCACTTTTCCGTGAGACTCCTCCGCGATGAGCACCAGATCGTCAGACGCGATGTCGTCGGTCGCCTCGGTGATCCCGGGACGCATCACGTCGGCACCGTCGCTGACGAACGAAATCGCACCCGAATCGACCGTCACAACCCGCTGGCTGGGTTCGTACGCGTTGGCTCCGCGAACCGTCAGAAACGGCTGCTCGTCGAAGTACGACACCTGGGGTTCGCCGTCGATCAGGATCACTTCCCAGTCGGTGTCTTCGAACTCGACGCGCTCGTAGGTGTCGCCGTCCGGTGTGACGCCGAGTTGATCCGAAAGCGTGTCCTCGAGTTCCGAAACGGCGTCACTCCGGAGGTGATGTCGAGACTTTACCTGCATACACGCGCTTGCGCCCGTTTGCATTTAAGCTGTTAGATTCGTTTCCCCGTCTAAGCGGATAGAGTCGCTTCCTCGTCGGATCCGATCGCACAGCGGGCGAATCGGGCGAGCGTATTCCTCGCTTCGTGTGGTTATCCAGACATGGTCAGGACGCTTTCCGGGGACGGGACGGATCGAATGGAGGCACTGAGCGACGGCCTGTTCGCGATCGTGCTCACGCTGTTGGTGTTGCAGTTCGACGTTCCAGAGGTCTCTGCGTCGGAGCTTCCGACTGCGATCGCAGATCAGGAAACGCTGTTGGTCAGCTACCTGTTGAGCTTTCTCGTCGTCGGCCTCTACTGGATCATCCACCACAATCTCTTTCGGTACATTACTCGCCACGATCGATTGCTGCTATGGATGAACCTCCTGTTTTTGCTCTCGATATCGTTTCTGCCCTATCCGACGGAATTACTCGGAATGTACGGCACGCAGTTCGCCTGGACGTTGTACGCGACCAACTTCGCGCTCGTGGGCGTTTTCCTCACCGCCGTCTGGTCGTACGCTACTCGAGCGGGCTTTACCGACGATCGAATCGACGATCGAACGGCCTGGCTGGTGACGATCAGGGGAATGATCTCGCCCGCCGTCTTCGTACTCTCGATCGGTGTCGCCGCCGTCTCACTCTCGATTGCCTTTTTCGTTCCGGTGTTGATCGTCCCGTCCCAGCTTGTGTGGGCTCGGTACTACCAGCGAGAGACGGGAGCAACGGACGCGGACGAGATGGGATAGGAGGAGGGACGTGTGCCCCGCCCCAGCGAACGTCCTCGAGATCTGGCACCTTCGTTCGAACCTGACTGATCGGACGACGGAACTGTATACGCGACCGAATACGGTGACAATTGCTAAGTGATAACGCGACGTACGCCCCACCATGTGGTCCGCCCGGAACCGCACTGAGGCGGTGACGTGTCTCGCCTGCGGGGACGAGGTGTCCCGGTCGCGAGCGCGCGAGTACGACAAGCACGGTGACCGCTGGAACCGCGCGGACAAGACGTTCGAGCATCTCTGTAAACGCTGTGATGACGAACTGTGTCGTCATCCACGGGACGAACTCGAGGAGCTCCTCGTCGAACTCGAGGCGGGAACGGACGGGACGAGTAGATTTCTCACAGCCTATTTCCGCGCCGTCGAAGAGCGATACGGGTCGCTCGAGGAGCGTTGATCGCCCGTCACGGTGCGAGCGCTGTTGTCGCGACGGCCGTCCCGACACGACTTTCACACCCACGTCCGTAGGCCCCCTCATGAGCGACGATGCACAGGCCGAAGCCGGTACGGCCGAAGGACAGGGCCCCGTCGAAATCTCCGAAGAGCTCTCGCGTCATCTCGAGAACAAACGCGAGGAACTCTTCGAGAAGTTCGAGATACGTGATGGGTTTCCCGCCGAGGTACTCGACGAGGCCGAGGCCCGGACGGAGAACGTCCAGTCGGAGATCACGGACGAAATCGACGAGAGGCGTGATCTTCGCGATCTGACGACGTGGACGACGGATCCGATCGACGCCCAGGACTTCGACGATGCGATCTCGGTCGAAGAGCGCGACGACGAGTACGTCCTCTGGGTCCACATCGCTGATGTGGCCCACTACGTCCACCCCGAGTCGTCGATGTGGACGGAAGCGGTCGAGCGGGGGAACACGGTCTATCTTCCGGGATACACCGTTCACATGCTCCCGCCAGTACTCGCTGAATCCGTCTGCTCGCTCGTTCCCAACGAGGAGCGATTCGCCCACACCGTCGAGATGCACCTCGACAGGGAGACGCTCTCCTACGAGACGATCGACATCTACAAATCGGTCATCGAATCCGACGAGCGACTCACTTACTCGCAGGCGGAAAACCGCCTCGACGATCCGGACGCTCCGCTACACGAGGAGAACGTCCTCGTTCACGATCTCGCAGATCAGATGCACGAACAGCGTAAGGAGGACGGCTCGCTCGTGTTGAACCCCTCCCGAGACCGTGCGCACACGATCATCGAAGAGTGCATGCTCAAAGCCAACAAGGCCGTGACGCACGAACTCATGTGGAATCGCGGCGTAGAGGCGATGTACCGCGTCCACCCCCAGCCCAGCCCCGACGAGTGGTCAAAGGCGCTGCAGGAGATCCAGGACCTGGACGGCGTCTCGATCCCCGGAGACACGTGGGAAGATCCGCGAAAAGCCGTCAACGCAACGCTCGAGGAGGCCCCCAGCCGCCAACTCGATAAGATCCAGTGGGCCGTCATGAAAGTGATGCCCCGTGCGCGCTACATGAACGATCCGTTCGGCGGTCACCACGCGCTCAACTTCGAGATCTACGGCCACTTCACCAGTCCGATCCGCCGGCTTTCGGACCTGATCAATCACTGGATCGTCTACCAGAACGATGTCCCCGAAAACCTCGTTGCACTCTGTGACCGCGCGAGCGACAAACAAAAAGACGCAGAGCAGTGCGAGCGAGAGTACAAGTCGTTCCTTCAGGAGGTCGACCTCGATCCGATGGCGGTCAACAACCGCGGGATCGAAGTCGTCGACTCAGACTGACTCACTCCTCTGCGATCCGACTTCCGCCGGGCGGCATGAAGTGTTGAATCCGGTCCGGGCTCGCGATCTTTCGGACGAACGACTCGTCTTCGAATCGCTCGCGGAACCGTCGGTACAGTCGCTTCGCCGCGTCGGCCTGAGCGTATCGTCCGGGCTCGAGATCGATCGTCGTCGCCGCCTGGCCGTCGATCGCTGACGGTGGTCCGCCGATCACGCGGGTGTAGGGCTCACACTGGATGCCGACCGCCGTCCCCACCGGCGTATCCCGGTAGTACGTCCGGTCGCCTCGGATCGCGAATCCGCCTTTCTCGAGGTACTCGCCGCTTTCGGGCGTCTTCGTCACCTGGCCCGAATCGACGGCGTAGACGTCACCCGCGTAGCGCCCGTCCTTCCAGACCGACGAGTAGGTGACCGCGAACTGTGCGGCCTCCTCGATGCTCGAGTCCGGGAGATCGATATCGGACGAGGACGCCTCGCTCGGATCGGTCGCCTTCAGGACGGTGACGGGGCCGCCGTGGGCCTGAGTGTGCAACACGGTGTCGCCCGGCTCGAGATACTTTTTGACCAGCTCCTCGTTCTGGTCTGCGTTTCGGCCGCCGATCACGAGGTAGCCGTCGCTGGTATGAAACCAGCGGAACCGATCGAACCACGGTTCGTTTTCCCGGATCGGGATCGAGGGCGATGCGAGCCAGTCCCGATCTACGTCGTCGTCTTCGTTCCGTCCGGCGTCGTCACCGTCGCCGTCGTCGGCCTCCCACTCCTCACGACGTCGTTTGGCCGCAGCGAGATCCTCTCGCGTGTCTTCGATCGCCGCGAGCGCACCCTCCTTTTTCTCCCCGATGCGTTTCGCTTCGGTGTAGAGGCGGTCTGCGTTCTGCTCGAGCCCCTCGCTGGCGTCGATGTCGATTCGCGATCCCTCGAGTTCGACCGTCACGAGCCCCTCGCTGGCGTCGATGTCGACGACGGCTTCGGCGGCCTCGATTCCGCGATCCCTTCCCTCTTCGAACCGTTCTTCGATCTCGTCCCACGAGCGGTCTTGCTCGCGAGCGTTCTGGACCGTCGACAGGATCTCGTCGATCAGACCGTACTCGGCGTACAGCAACTCCGCGTTCTCCCGCATGGCCTCCGCTTCCAGCTCGAAGCCGTCGATCGCACCCTGTTGTTGTTCGATGATCCGCTCGTACTTCGCGATCTCTTCTTCGAAATCCGGGCGTTGATCCGTCGGATCCGGCGCTTGCTCGTCCGCTCGCTCGAGTCGGAAGAAGTAATCGTCGAGCGCCGTCAGGAAGTTGTCGTATGGCTCGGCGGCCAGCTCGCCGTGTTCTTCGAGCGGGAACGGCGTGGCGTCGAGAACGCGGTCGGCACTCGAGTCGGTCGTCGGCTGTGGATCCTCGCCGGACGTCCCGTCACCCTCGTCCGCACCGCCGTCGTCGTCCGCGCGCTCGAGATAGAGCCGCGCGTCGAAGTTCCGGTTGCGAACGTCGAGTGCGAGCCGTTCGATGGCGCTGTACAGTCGCTCGTAGACGTCTTCGTCGGCCTCGTCGATATCCATCTCCTTTTCGACGCCCGCGCGGGTACAGATTTCCTCACCGTAGAGACCGCCGAAGTTCAGCTGGGTCGCAAGCGTTCGCACGACGTCCGTATCGGAGTGTTCCATCTCGTGTTCGAACGCCTCGCGCGAGACGGTGAGCGGGTTCGTTCGAGTGTCGGGAAACTCGTATCGCGAGCCGGGGACGACCGTTCGGGACTTCAGGCGGACGGTCTCCAGACAGTCGATCACCTCGTACTCGCCGTCGGTGACGGCGACGTTCCCCTGGCCGAACAGCTCGACGATGATCCGGGTGGTCCCGTCTTCGCGCTCGAAGACGAACTCGAGGATGCGGTCGAACTCGTACTGCGAGACGCCAGCGAAGTCCGCACCCGACAGTCGGTTGCGAAGCATCATCGCGAACTGTGGCGGGCGACCCGGTGCGTCCGGAACGCGCTCCGGAGCGACCGTGTGCGCTCGTTTGGTCTCTCCGACCTCGAGCAACAATTCGACCCGGCCGCGATCGAAGTCGCGCATCTTCAGCCGGACGAGATCGTCGCCGTAGAGGTAGGCCTTGTCGACTTTCGCTCCCTCGTAGGTCCCGAGTTCCCCGACGAGGGCGGCGAGGTCGACGCTCGTGAGCTCCCGCTTTGGATCCATACCCGTATCTGGCCGGCGCTGTCAAAAAGACGTGTCGCTCCGAACCGACACCCGTCGATCCGCCGTGGCTCGAGACGCGGTCGATCGAAACGCGGATCCGTCGACGACGTCGGTCGGAAAAGCTAATCCGGACCGGGACACTTGACTCGAGCATGAGCTCTCCGCAGGGGTGGTCCGAGGTCAACGAACTCCCGGCGTTTTTCGACCGGCTCGAGGACTCCGGCGGGATTCCGGTCCGCGAGTTCGTCGCGCAACTCGACGAACAACACGACCTCGACATCGACGCCGACGGCATCGTCTACCACGATCGGGGGATCCGGGTGCCTGGCTACGACGCGACGTTCGTCCACGAACCGACCGGTTCGCGGGGACGACCCGCGTTCAGCGTCCAGGTCGACACCGTCGGTCCGCGAAACGCCTGGGAGATCTTCGACGATACGCTCACCTGGAACGCCTATCTCCTTCGCACGGAGGGACTCGCCGCGATCGCCTGGTTGAGCGACGAGGAGTACCGGGTTGAGGAGTCCGATCACTTCGAAAGCACACGCGAGGCGGTGTCGGCGGGTCGGTTTTCGTTCGGGATCTTCCTCCACAGCGGCGAGGACTGGAACGAACAGATCGATCGAATTCAGCGGACGAACGCACCCGCGTTCTTGCAGCGCGAGGACGGCTCGACCATGCTCCCTTCGACACAGTCTGAGTTCTACCAGTACGTCGACTCCACGCCGACCGAGTTCCGAACCAGCGGCGGAAACGCACCGTCCTACCTGGGCGTGCTCGAACTCGAGATCACGATCGATTGATCGAGCTTGATCGCTTACAGCTCCCCTGCCTCGAGGTAATTCTCCGCGCGGGGCAAAAGTCCCCACACGGAGGGGCGACACGTCACCTCGCCCTGAACTCGGGGACGCCGAACGTGAACGGCGAGTATTCGTCTGCCTAATTCAGGCCAGAACGGGAGTCCACCGACGAGAGCCTCCCTTCAGGGCGGAGAAGGTGACACAGCAACTACTGTGACGGTGCGTCAACGATATCCGTCGCCACGGTGAGCAAGACACATGACGTCGCTCGGGGAGGTCGTCGTCGTCGCCGCGATCGCGGGCTGTGTAACCGGCCTCGGAGCGCTCCCGGTTCTCGTCACCGATCGGGTGAGCCATCGCGTCTACGACGGTGCGCTCGGACTCGCCGCGGGAATCATGGTCGGTGCGGCCGTCTTCGCCCTAATCGTTCCCGGCCTCGAGCTCGGATCGCCGTCCGAGGTCGTCGCCGGCCTTTTGCTGGGCGGGACGTTCTTGCTCTCGGTCAACGCCATCTTACCGCACATGCACCTTCGCTTTCGACGAGATCGAATCGAAGGAACCGCCGTCGTCGACGATCCGCTTCAGGATGACGGCGGACCCGGCACGAGCGAGCGCGAACGCGACGAACCGACCGTCGACGACCACTCGAGCGCCGAGGACCTGCGACGAGCGGCGCTCGTCGGCAGCACCGTCACGATTCACAACGTTCCGGAGGGACTTGCGGTCGGGATCGCATTCGCCAGCGGCGAAACGGCGCTGGGGTTCGCCATCGCGACCGCCATCGCCGTCCAGAACGTTCCAGACGGCTTCGCGATGGCCGTCCCCGCCGCTCGAGCCGGAGTCTCACGATCGAAAACGGTCCTCTATACGACCCTCTCGGGCGGCGTTCCGGAGCCGATCGCCGCCGCAATCGGGTTTTCGCTGGTCATTGTGGTCTCCGGTCTCTTCCCGATCGCCGCCGGCTTCGCCGCGGGTGCGATGATCGCCGTCGTCTTTCGGGAGCTCGTTCCCTCGAGCCACGGACACGGCTACGCCGACACGGCGACGGCGACGTTCATCCTCGGCTTCGCGTTGATGTTGCTCGTCGATACGGTACTCGCAGTGTGAACCTGGATCGTCACGACGCACGAATCGTGAACCGCTACGGTGAAGGGGTGATGATCAGCTACGATGTAAGACGATGACTCGTGACGGTGGAGGAACCACGACGCGCGAACCAAACGAACTCTCGGCCGCTCTCACAGTCGCTTGCTCACGTACGGCCCGTCCTGATGGTAGCCGAGTTTGTTCCGATAGTACTCTCGAGCGCCGATACCCGAGATCACGCTGAGTTTGTCGTAGCCCGCGTCGGCCGCGAGTTCTTCGGCTCGTTCCATGAGGCGACGGCCGTACCCCTGGTGCTGGTGTTGGTCCGTCTCGCTGTCGTTCCCGACTGCCACTTCCGAGCCGTAGACGTGAAGTTCGCGGATCAGCGCGGCGTTCTCGAGTTCCGGTCTAACCGGTTCGTTCGGAAAGCGCAATCGACAGAACGCAATCAGTAGATCCTTTTCGAAGTCCTCGAAGGAGATGAACCGTTCGGTGCCGCCACAGGCCTCATAGCTCATGACGTCGAGTTCGATGGACTCGGGCTCCTCGTCGTTCATCCCGACCTCGCGACAGCGGATGCACTCGCACGTCCAGCCGTGGTCGTCCATGCGCTGTCGGGCCAGCTGCCGGAGGTTCGACTTCCAGACGCCGGCGTCGATGAAGTCCGCCGGGATGTCCCGCTGGACGCGCTGGAGACGAGTGTACCTGGGGATCATCGACTTGATCTCTGCGACCAGTTCGGCGGCCTCGTCGTTGTCGAGGGGATCGTACTCGCCGTTGTGCCACCAGTCGTAGGTGGCGGTTCCCCGGACGATCAACGTCGGGTAGATCTTCAGGTAGTCGGGTTTCCACTGTTCGCCTTCGAAGATCCGACGGAAGTCCTCGAGACACATCTCCGTGCTCATCCCCGGCTGGCCGGGCATCATGTGAAAGCCGACTTTGAACGCCGAATCTCGGAGCCGGCGGTTGGCGTCGATCGAATCCGCGGTACCGTGGCCGCGGTGCATGTCCCTGTTGATGCGCTCGTAGGTCGTCTGGACGCCGACTTCGACTTTCGTCCCGCCGAGGTCGAGCATCCGGTCGATCTGTTCGGGATCGCACCAGTCCGGTTTGGTCTCGAAGGTCGTTCCGATGTTGCGGACGTCCGCGGTCTCGTTTTCCGCGATAACGTCCTCGACGTAGTTCCACTCGTACTCCGACGGATCCTGCGCGAAGCTTTCGCCTTCGGCCGGTTCGGGCTCCTTGTCGACGTCGTAGTCGTTCATCGCCTCTAAGGCGCGCTTGACGAACCACTCCTGGTAATCGTGGCTCCGTGCGGTCATCGTCCCGCCCATCAGGATGAGTTCGACCTTGTCGACCGGGTGGCCGATCTCTCGGAGCTGCTCGAGACGGAGCGTGACCTGCCCGTACGGATCGTAGTCGTTCTGGACGCCGCGTGCCGCTGCGGGTTCTTCGCCCGTGTAGCTCTGGGAGGACGAAAACTCGGAGTCGGGACCGCCCGGACAGTAGAGACACTTCCCGTGAGGACAGCGCTCGGGGGACGTCATGATCGCGACCGGCGAGACGCCCGAGGCCGTCCGGACGGGTTTGCGCCGGAGCACCGGCTCCAAAACCTCACGGTGTTCGTTCGGTGCGTGATCCAGCAGTTCGGAGTTCTTCGGCACCTTCGGAGCCGAGTGCTCCGAACAGGCCTCGAGTTTGGCTTTTTCGACCTCGTCGCGTTCGATCTCGCCCGCCAGAATCCGCTCGACGAGCGTCGCACAGACCTGCTCGAAGGCCTCCGTCTCGGTCGGATCGGGCGTCTCGGTACTCACTACTGGGATTTCTGGGTGCGTCGTGAATAAGCGTGTCGGACTCGAACCCCTGTTGTCCGGCTCGGAGAAACGATTACGTCTCGTACTCGAGGTTCGAGTCCTCGTTCGAATCGCGAAACTGGCGATGAGTTCGATCTTCGCGTGCGTCCCGTCGCCAACGGTCGGCGTCCTCGAGCGTTTCGGTTTCGAGCAACCGCTCGAGCTTTTGTTCGAACTGTGCGTCGGTCAGTTCGCCCGCAGCGTATCGGTCTCGAAGCGTCTCGAGGGCATCCGCGTTGCTGTCGACTCGGTTCGTCGATGAACTCGCGTCGACGCTCTCGTCGTCCTCGCCCGAGTCCGTTTCCGACTCCCACGACTCGTCCTCGGAGTCGTCGTCCCACCAGTCCCACCACTCCTCGCGGTCGGACTCGTCGCCAAACAACAGGGCGACTAGCGGAACGACGACGATGTAGCCGACGAGTAAGAGGGGAAGCCACCACCACTGGTTAGTAAACAGACCAACGAGCCAGAGGCCGGTGACGATCATCGCCGTGATCTCCGTGATGTTCTCACGGAAGCGCGTCGCGGGATCGTCGTTCATGTCGAACCATTCACAGTCCTTCCCGAAAATTGTTTCCACGTACACGAGCAGCCGAGCGATCGGTCGGTGTCGTCACTCGAGGAGCGAGCGTCCCGAGGAACAGGACTGACGCGTCCGTCGTCGCGCGACGTCGGCGTTCGGTTCGAGTTATTCGAGCGTTTTCGGGAGTGCGTCGAGTGCGGCCGCGCGAACGGCGCCCCGCTCGCCGGGGAGGTACTCGACGTGGCCGTCCTGACCGCCGACGACCCGGACGCCGCCGTCCGGAACCGTCTGTGCGATCGCGTCACCGAGTTCGCGAACGTCGAGCGACTCGGTCGCGCGGACGTGGAGTTCGTCGTCACCGATTCCGAGCGTGACGAACCGATCGCCGTCGGCGTCGTCGCGCTGGCGGCGGTGTAACGCGTCGAGCAGGAGCGTCGTCGTCGGGAAGTTGTAACGGTGGGTGAACGCTCCCGTGTCGAGAACGGCGACGGAGAGTCCGTCGACGTCTTCGAGTTCGAGGTTCTGGCGTGCGGTTTCGAGTTCCGTCTCGAGTTTTGCACGGAACTGTTCTGAGACGTGAGCCGCGAGGTCGCCGTCTCGCCCGGTTCCGGGCTCCTCTCCGTCATCGAACAGGAGATCTGCGACGAGTTCCCGCTTGTCCTTGTAGGACTGGTAGTACGCCTCGAGTGCGACTGCTTCGCGTCGCTCGGAGATCGTCGTCTCGTCGTAGCCAGCGTCGGTTGCGAGCTCGAGGTACGCCTCGGGCGTGTCCTCCCAGTAGCTGACGGCCGGAAGGTGCTCGACGTCCTCTCTGACGTCTTCGTTGACGTGGGCCGCGACGTTCGCGGCGAGAGCCGTCGCCGTCAGCCCGGAAACGTCGACGCCGGCGAGCGACGGCGTTACCGCCGTCGAGACGGCATCGGCGATTTCCTCGTCCGCGCGGCTGTCGTCGATGACGACCGAGTCGACGTCATAGAGCGAGAGCAAGTCGTAGCCGTCGACGGATTCGACGGTCGAACCGGCATCGACCAGAACGACGAGCGGAAGCTGCTCGCCGTGACGATCGCGCGCCTCGAGCATCGCGGTGACGTCGTCGGTTGCGGCGTCCATACCGTAGACGCGGTCGTCGAGTGGCCGGCGCTCGAAGTAATGATACTCGGCGTCGTCGCGGGTGTGTTTCTCACGAACAAGCGGCAACACGGCGCGTTCGATGGCCGCACCTGCGACGTAGCCGTCGGCGGTTGCGCGGTGGCGTACGACGATCGGCCGGGCCTCTATGATGGCACGCCGAATCGTCGTCGTCGCGTCACCCAGCTCGTCCTCGACGGCCGCGACTGGTTCGTGCGCTGCAAGCGTGACGATCTCCGCCGGACGGGCCTCGCGCTCGATTGCGCTCTCGAGGCGGTCGACGATCGTCTGGCGCTCTTCGTTTTCGAGGATCTCGAGGGTTTCCGTCTCGATCTGGAGGTCACCGTTGTGACGTTCGACCTCGCCTTCGAGTGCGACGATGTCGTCGATGTCGACGTCGGGGTAGGCCCGGACGCCCGCCTCTTCGAAGGCGGCACACTCGACGGTCGCGCTCTCATCGCGCAGTTCGAAGACCGTCGGGCCGCTGGTCTGGCGAACGCCCGTGATCTCGCCCTCGAGTCGGACGACGCTGCCGATCTGATTGTCGATGGCGTCGATCGTCGTTCGGTTGAGCGCGGGCTCCGGTTCTTCGTCGTCGGCGTCGTCGGCATCGGTCCCCGGTGAAACGGCCGCGGCGCTCTCGGTGGCGACGGTTCCCTCCGTGGCCGCAACGGGTTCCGTTCCGGTCGGTGACTCCGGAGCCGGACGGTCGGTATCGGAATCTGCAGACCCGTCGTTCGAGGAGCTCATGCCCGTCTCCGTTGGCTCCTCGTCGGAGTCCGTCTCCGACGCGTCCGTCGAATCGTCGGCCTCCTCGGGACGGTATTCGTCGTCAGCCGTCTCGATCAGGTGACCGCGAAACTCGCGTTCGCGCTGTCGGATCGACCAGCCGAGGTCGATGTTGCCGTTGTCCCTGACGTCGAGAACCTGGACGAACATTTCGTCGCCCGGCTCCCAGTCGAGACTTTCGAGTCGTTGGTCGAGTTCGCTTCTATGCAACAGGCCAGTGACGTGGTCTCCGATGTCGATGAAGACGCCGAAGTCGGCATAGCCATCGACGGTACCCCGGTAGTACCGACCGGGGGTGAGCTGTGAGGAAGCGGTGCCTCGAAATTCGAAGACAGCGTCCTCCTCGTGGCTCTCACAGATTTCTCCGTCAACTGGTTTGCCACAGATGATGCAGTTACCCATCTATTCGGTTCAAGCAGTTTCGCCCTAAAACGGTTGTCGAAATTCGCTCGGCGGAAATTTCGATCGGCATCCAGGCCGATCGCCGCCGTCTCACTCGAAGACGGCGGATTCCTCCTCGAGTTCGTCGATATCGTCGGCAAGCGACCGAACCTCTTCCGGGAACAATGAAACCTGAATCTCGTTGTCCTCGTCGTCCTCGAAGACGAGTTTGACCCGCTTGTCCCCGAACTCGCGGGCCGACGCCGAGTCGACGTCGAATAGCTTGACCGTCGCGGACTTGTTCGTCGGGCCGACGTTTTTGATCGATCCCTCGTTTAACTCGACCATAAACTCCTCGAGCGTGAGTGCGAGCATACCTCCCGTAGGACCCCCGGCTAAAAAACGACACTGACATCCTCGCGACGATTCCTCGAACCCGGAACGTCTCTTCGCTCTCACCCAGTTTTAAGTTCCGTTCACGGTAACTGTTCGGGTGCTATGGAGCTCACCTGGCACGGCCACTCGACGTGGTACGTTACCGTTGGCGAAACGAACCTGTTGATCGATCCGTTCTTCGATAACCCACAGACGGACCTCGAGCCGTCGGACGTCGGCGAGCCCGACTACGTGCTGTTGACACACGGCCACGCCGATCACATCGCTCACGCAGGCGCGTTCTCGGATGCGACGCTCGTGGCAACGCCCGAAATCGTCTCTTACTGCCAGGAGGAGTTCGGCTTCGAGGACGCCGTCGGCGGAATGGGGATGAATCTCGGCGGCACCGTCGAATGTGGCGACGCCTTCGTCACCATGACCCGCGCTGACCACACGAACGGAATCATGACCGAAAACGACACTAGCGGCGGTATGCCCGCCGGCTTCGTCATCTCCGATACCCATCCGACGGCCGACGACGATGGAACGACGGTCTATAATGCGGGCGACACCTCGCTGATGAGCGAGATGCGCGACGTCGTCGGCCAGTACCTAGAGCCCGATGCGGCGATCGTTCCGATCGGTGACCACTTCACCATGGGACCTCAGCAGGCCGCGATCGCCGTCGACTGGCTCGAGGTCGACCACGCGTTCGCCCAGCACTACGACACCTTTCCACCGATCGAGCAGGATCCGGAGGACTTCGTGAGCGAAGTGGGGGCGACCGGAAGCGACGCCGAGGTACACGTTCTCGAGGCCGACGAACCGTTCGACCTCTAGGTAATTCTCTGCGGACTTTCGGTCTGTGTCACGGTTCCGTCTGCGGACGTCTCGATTGCCCACCTTGCCCGCGTGAACGCGAGGGAACTACCACACACAGTAGCGGTTACACTTCCGTTGACTGTCACGTATTGCGATTACGTTCGCCTCCTGATCAGGAACGGTCGATCACAGCGCGCGTCGAAATCGACGCTCCGATCGGGGAAATACCTATTACGCTAAAGAGGAACCGTGCTGGATAATGGATTCGAGCGAGTTAAACGAGGACCGGATTGCATCTGTTCGGTTGCGAATTCGGATGACCGACGACTGGACGGAACGAATCGGCCAGTACGACATCCAGGGTGATATTTTCACAGCCAGTTTGCTCGACACTCACTACAAGGCACTGGTTCGCCTTTACGGCGAGGACGTTTCCAGGGGTATCGAGATTATCGAGAAAGCGCCCTACCACACGAGAGTCGACGTTATCGAGCAGTCACTGGACACGACACACGAATACGCAGTCTTGTTCGTCACCGCCGTGTTCGATCGGATGACCCCTTTTCGCATTCTCACCGAAAACGAATATCTCCTTTTCGAGCCGTCGTTCTTTCGAAACGGGTGGTTCTACATCGATACGCTCATCTGGAATCGGGACCAGCTTTCCTTTCTCATCGACCGGTTAGACGAAATCTGTACGGTCTCCATCGAACAACTCATCTCCGGGGCCGAGTTTTCGACGCTTCCGAACCCATTGACGTGGTCGACACTGCTTTCGGAACTCACCGACCGCCAGATGGAAGTGCTGTCGTTGGCACTGGAGCGGGGGTACTATGACCAGCCAAGTCGGGTTTCACTCGAGGAACTCGGTACCGAGTTGGATCTGCACAAATCGACCGTCGGAGAACACCTCAATCGAGCCACGCAGACGCTGGCGACGTTCATTACCGAGAACTATTATCCAGCGACCTACGGAAAGGCGGATTAAGACCCCTATATATCGGGCAGAATCTTTACTCGATCAGCGCGGACTCGTACTCACGAATGGTGTCGTACGCCGATCACACACTGCGAGTTGTTGGCACTCGCGGCGCAACCGTCGATGACTGAGTTGCCAGCCCCCGTCTACGATGTCTTCGAGACGTGATGTGCTCCACTCCGAAACGCAGATCACGGCGGTCGATCGAGGGGTGTCCGAACGACGAACGGACCTGTCGCCCACGAGTTGCGACTGCCGCCGCCGGCGCGACCGAATGTACCTCGCCAGCCGGTAACTCTCGAGTCGACTCGAGCAGACCGATCCCGACCCCGTTCAACCCATGATCGAACTAACTGGTACGCTTTCGACGCAGGATATCGTCGCTATCGCTCGCGGGAACGCCGCCGTTTCACTCCCGACCGAAGCGGTCGAGCGAATGGAACGGACGCGAGCGATCGTCGATGACGTCGTTCGACGGGACGACTATCACGTCTACGGCGTCAATGCGGGCGTTGGCGATCTCCACGAGAAATCCATCTCACGAGATCGGATTCTCGAGATGCAAGAGAACATAATCGAGAGTTCGATTACCGGCGTCGAACCTCTCGCGTCGACGGAGATCACTCGTGCCGCGATGGCGACGAAAGCGAATACGTTCGCAACGGGACGATCGGGGGCGAGACCCGAACTCGTCCAGAAGCTCTGTGCGATGTTGAACGAGGGCGTCCATCCTCGTCTCTATCTCGGCGGTTCGACCGACGATCTCACGGCGATCGCACACGTCGGATTGGTCCTCCTCGGGAAGGGAACAGCCGAACTCGACGGAGAGGTAGTTTCGGGAGGTGAAGCGCTCGAGCGAGCGGATATCGATCCCGTACAGCTAGCGCCCAAAGAAGCGATGTCGATAGTCAGTGGCACGTCCGTCATGACGGGGATGCTTTCGCTTTGCGTTCGCGATGTCGATCGGCTCGTTCGAACTGCTGACATCGTCAGTGCGCTCACATTCGAACTCATCGGTGACGCACCGGAGACGTTCGCCAGCCGGGTTAGCGACGTCCGTCCACACGACGGTCACGCCACGACCGCGACCAACGTCCGGACGCTTCTGGACGGGAACGTCGACGGCTCGTCGCCGAAGATGGTCCAGGACCCGCTCTCGCTGCGGGTCATCCCACAGGTTCACGGGACGGTCCGCTCGCACCTCTCGTTCGCTCGAGAGACCGTCGACACCGAACTTCGGAGCGCTTCGGACAACCCGCTCGTCTTCCCGGACGGCAAGCTCTACTCCTGTGGTACGTTCAACGGACAGCCGATCTCGAGTGCGGCCGATTCGCTCCGGTCGGTCGTTATTAAACTCGGCTCGATCAGCGAGAGTCGGAACGAACGACTCCTGCAGAACAGACAGACGGATTATCCGTTCCTCGCCGCCGATCCCGGCGTCGAGTCTGGACTGATGATGACCCAGTACACTTCGAGCGGATTACTGGCGGAAACACTCGCAACGGACGGTGTAAGTACCTCTTCTGTTACCGTTTCCGGCGGGCAGGAAGACATCCATTCGATGGGGACGATCAGCGTTCGAGCGCTGGCCGACACCGTCGAGACGGTGGGTCGAATCCTGGCAATCGAATTGCTGTGTGCGAATCGATATCACAATCTCGTGGGAGATATTTCGACGACTACCGCGCTCGAGGAACTACTCGAGTACGTGAACGCGATCGTCCAGGACCCGATCGAGGACGAACCCGCTTTCGATCACATCGCTTCACTGACGGAGGCGGTGCTCTCGGGTACGATCGTCGACGTGGTCGAATCGACCGGAGTCGACATCGACTGATATCCTCGACATCCGGCGACCAAACGTACATATTTACGTCTAATATCTTTTCGTACACTGTCTAATTCCCCGTTTCTATGGCTGTGATTGCTTCCGGAACACTCCCCATCACTTTAACTGCCCTCCATGTAGGGGACAACGGTTACTGTGGACAACTGGCATGAGATAGCATATGCGAGATAGTATCACGCGGAGGGGAGTACTCGCGGGAGCTGGTGCCGGTGCGATCGGGACGAGCCTTTCAGGGTGTCTCGGGATGCTCGACGACGATTCGATCGGCGTCTCCTCGAAGGAGTTTTCCGAACAGTTCATCCTGGCGAACATCAGTCAGGAGCTTCTCGAGGCGGACGGCCACGAGACCGAAGACAGCACCGGACTCGGTGGGACGATGGCGAACTTCGAGGCTCTGCGAAACGAGGAGGTCGGCCTGTACTGGGAGTATACGGGGACGGCCTGGCTGAACATCCTCGAACACGAGGAACCGATCGACGACTCCGAGGAGCTCTACCAGCAGGTCGCAGCGGAGTACGAGGACGATTTCGGAATCGAGTGGCTCGAGCCGGCGCCGTTCAACAATACGTACGTCATCGTTTCGAACGACGACTGGGTCGATGAGACGGGCGTCTCCGATCTAGAGGAGCTTTCGGAGCACGCTCAGGCGGGCAATACGGACTTTAGCGTCGGAATGAACCCGGAGATCGAGGATCGCGAGGACGGCTGGGCTGGTCTTCCCGACACCTACGAGTTCGAAGAGAGTGCGGACGACATCGAGACGGTCAACATGGATCTCGGTCTCGCGGTACAGGCAGTCGACGAAGGAGAGGTCGACGTCGCGTTCGCATTCGAAACCGACGCCGAGATCGAGCGCTACGATCTCGAGGTGATCGACGATACGCGAAACCACTTCGTCATCTACAATCCCGCACCGAACGTTCGTCAGGACGTCCTCACCGAAGACATCAGGGAGTCGTTCAACTCGGTCACACCCGAACTCGACGCGGAAACGATTCGAGAGCTCAACGGTCGCGTTTCGATCGACGGAGATGACCCAGGGAACGTTGCTCACGATTTCCTCGAGACGAACGGTCACATCTGACGATGGTTACTCTCGTCGAAACGATCGACTGGATGAGCTCCAACAGCGACGTTCTGATTCGTCAATCGATCGAGCATCTGTCGATCGCGCTGACTGCGCTCGTTATCGGGATCGTCCTGTGGGTGCCGATCGGAATCCTCATCCGAAACAACGAGCGCGTTTCGCAGGTGCTCCTCGGCGCATCGGGCATCGTTCTGACGATCCCGAGCCTCGCGCTGTTACCGCTTCTTATTCCGTTCTTCGGGATCGGCGAGGCGCCGGCGATCGTCGCGCTGGTGTTGTACTCTGCGCTGCCGATCATGCGAAACACCGTCGTCGGAATCGCGGGAATCGACGACGCCATCCGCGAGGCTGGCCGCGGGCTCGGGCTAACCGATCGCCAACTGCTCGTTCGGGTACAGCTGCCGATGGCGTACCCAGTCATTATGGCCGGTATCCGACAGGCAACCGTTCTGTTGATCGCCATTACGACGGTGGCCGCCTACTTCGGCGCTGGCGGCCTTGGCCGCTCTATCTTTGCGGGCATCAGGCTTGCCAATGCCGATCAGATCATCGGTGCGACGATCGTCCTCTCCGCGCTAGCGATCGTTCTCGACTACGGTCTTGCGGCCACGGTCAAGCTCCTTCCCAATAGCGAGGTTATCGACACATGAGCCACGACACACCGAACCCGACCACGTCCAACTCGATTACCTTCGACGGCGTAACGAAAATATACAACGACGGAACGGAGGCGGTATCCGACGTCTCGTTTTCCGTCCCGAACGGGGAGACCGCCACGCTCGTCGGTCCATCCGGCTGTGGAAAAACGACCACGATGAAGATGGTCAACGCGCTCGTCGAGCCGACGTCGGGGGAGGTCTCCGTCGCCGGGACGTCACTTACCGAGTACGATCCGATCGAGCTCCGTCGGAAAGTCGGCTACGTCATCCAGGATATCGGACTGTTCAAACACATGACGATCGAGGAGAACGTCGGTATCGTCCCCGACATCATCGGCTGGGACGACGACCGCATCGAAACCCGCGTCACCGAGTTGCTCGAGCTCGTGCGCCTGGGGGACGAGGTTCGGACGAAATACCCACCGGAACTGTCGGGCGGCCAGCAACAGCGAGTTGGCGTCGCGCGGGCACTGGCCGCGGAACCCGACGTGATGCTGATGGACGAACCGTTCGGTGCGTTGGATCCGATCACGCGCGAACAGCTCCAGGACGAGTTCCGTCGCATTCAGGAGGGACTCGACGTGACCATCGTCTTCGTCACTCACGATATCGATGAGGCACTGAAGATGGGCGATAGGGTCGCTGTGATGCGAGACGGCGAACTGATCCAGTACGATCCACCTGCGGAACTGCTCCGGAACCCGAACGACGCCTTCGTCGAGTCGTTCCTCGGAGAAGACAGACAGTTGGCACAGCTACAGACCGTCTTCGTCCGGGACGTCATGGGTCCTGCAGACGAGGCACCGACCGCCGATCACGTCCCGACGCTCTCGCCGGACGATACGCTCCGACTGGCGGTTCAGGCGTGGCTTCGTAGCGACACCGACGCGGTTCCGGTCGTCGAATCGGATGCCGTCGTCGGATCGATCACCGAAACGCACCTCCGACACGTCTTCGAGGAGTCTTCACGCCCCATCGAGGAAAACCATGTCTGAGACGGCCGTAAGCGCGTTGTTGCAGGCGCTGTCGATTCCGCTGGTACTGACCGGTTGGATCGAATACATCCTCGAGAATCCGGGCTCGTTCGCGACGATGCTCCGCGAGCACCTGCAGATGGTCGTCATCGGCGTCACGGCCGCGATTGCCGTTGCGGTGCCGGCCGGGATCGCAGCCACGCGCCATCAGGCCGTCGGGACGGCGGTGATGAACATGGGTGCGATCGCACAGACCGTTCCTCCGCTGGGCGTTATCGCGCTCACCTTCGCGTTTCTCGGCGTCGGACCGCGGCCGGCCATACTCGCCCTGTTTCTGTACGGGCTGTTACCGATCTTGAAAAACACGACTGCGGGGATACGAAACGTGGAGGCCGCACAGGTTGAGGCCGGTCGAGGAATGGGAATGACGCGCCTCCAACGTCTGTGGCGGATCGAACTGCCGCTTGCGCTTCCGGTCATCATCGCCGGCATTCGCACCACTATCGTCCTGAGCGTCGGTATCGCCTATCTCGGCGCGTTCATCGGGGCGGGTGGGCTCGGCCAGTGGATCATCCTCGGCCAGCAGCGCTACGCGAACGAAATCCTGTTGGCCGGTGCCATTCCCGGCGCCGTCCTCGTGATCGTCCTCGATCAGACGTTCGGCTGGCTCGGCGCGCGAATCAGTCCGGTAGAGTCCTCGACGGACGACCACACTCAGTCGACCGTCGCGTAAGGCCTTCGATCGAACCGTTCGGTTTTCGAGCGTTTCAGTGTCCGGACCCGGTCTCGTCCGATCACGATGGTTTGTACACCCCTACACGTAGGGGGCAATCCTTACTCGAAATCGACGGCAACCATCGAACAAATTATGGCTGAGAGTACCACGCAATCATCTATACCTCGAGACGTCCGCGACGTCGTCGAGGACGTCGGCAGGGTAACGGAAACCGGTGAGATCCCGTCTCGAATACACAACGACCGGGACATTCACGAAGCGGAACTCGAGAGAGTGATCGGTGAAACGTGGGTGTTCGTCGGTCACGTTTCCGAGATCCCGGAACCGGGCGACTACGCGAAGCGATACATCGGTGACAGCCCCTTCATCTTCGTCCGCGACGAGACCGGTGAGATTCGGGTTCTCTTCGATTCGTGTCAACACCGTGGAACGACCGTCGTCCGGGCCGAACAGGGCAACACCAGTCACTTCCGTTGTCCCTACCACAACTGGACGTACAAGAACACCGGCGAGCTGGTCGGCGTTCCGTACAAAGACCAGTGTTACCAGGAACTCGACATGTGCGAACACGCCCTCGAGTCCGCACCGCAAGTCGACAGCTACCGCGGGCTCGTCTTCGCGACCATCTCGGCGGACGCCCCGCCGCTTTCGGAGTACCTCGGAGATTTCACCTGGTATCTGGATCTCAACCTCGGATTCCTCGAGGAGGGTTTCGAGGTCGTCGGTGAGCCGATCAGGTGGGAGATCGACACGAACTGGAAGATCGGTGCCGACAACTTCACCGGCGATTCCTACCACACGCTCGCCACCCACAAGTCGGCGATGGATCTCGACATCTTTCCGCCGGAACTGTCCGCCACCGGATCCGACCGCGCACCGGCGGACGTGACGAACTGTAGCGGCCACTCGTGTATGCTCGCGTACCTGGAAGACGGCACGCTCACCGGCGGATATCCGTCGGAGGTCTTTTCGGTCGACGGGCTGTCGTCCGATCAGTTCGAGATCGCCAGAGGACTCGTCTCGAGCGTCGGAACGGTCTTTCCGAACCTCTCGTTCCTGCAAATGAATCTGAACGCCGATCCGGACGACCGAGAGGTGACCGCCTTTCTCAACCTCCGGAAGTGGCAACCGATCGGACCGAAAACGACCCAGCTGTGGAACTGGATACTGGTTCCGAAAACCGCCTCCGAGGAGTTCAAACAGCGAGCCTACGATACCGGGATTGCAACGTTCAGCGTCTCCGGAAGCTTCGAGGTGGACGATTTCGCGGTGTGGGACGGCATCGCCGAAGCGGCCGGAAGCACGTACGTCACGAAGCACCGCTCGACGTCGAACTTCCAGATGGGAATCGAGGGGATGGGCGAAGCGACGAACATCTCGGAGGAGTGGCCCGGCCCTGGCGAAGTGTACGATACGAACCTCGAGGACGGGACGATGCGGACGTTTTACCGGAGCTGGTACCGGGCGATGACCGGATCACGAATCGACCCCGACCGGGAGGACGATCGATGAACGACGACCTCGTTCTCACGCTGGAGTGTCGGCAGTTCCTGGTGAACGAGGCCGAACTCCTGGACGATCAGCGTCTCCACGAGTGGCTCGACCTCCTGACGGACGATGTCGAGTACCGCGTCCCCCGTCGAGTGATGAGAGAACGTGGCGCGGAGGCCGCGGAGTTCAGCGACGAAGGATTCCTCTTTCGCGACGATAAGGGGACGTTACGGACCAGAGTGGAACGGTACGACAAGGAGTACGCCTGGGCGGAAAATCCACCGTCACGAACGCGGCGAATCGTCGGCAACGTGCGGGTGGTCGAGCAAACGGCCGACGACGTGACCGTCAAGAGCAATAGTATCGTCTATCGGAGCCAGGGCGACGAAAGCGATCACGATCTCATCGCCGGCGAGCGAGTGGACGTTCTCCGTCGGGCCGACGAGGGGTTTCGATTGGCACGCCGAACCGTTCACCTGGATCAGACGGTACTCGCGACCAGAAACCTCTCTATCTTTTTGTAACCATGACTACTCACTCGACACACGGTTCCGTAACCGCGGAGCCACTCGTGCGGCTAACTGAACGCGGTATCAGTATCTCCGTTCGTCGAATCGAGACGCCCAGAGGGGAACGCCTCGAGTTCGACGTGGAGGACACCGATACGGCGATCCGGTTGGATGCGATCGCACTCGAGTGTCTCACGTGGCAATCCGAGGATTCGTTTCTCGAGTCCGTTCCCGTGGAAGCCCGAACGGCTCCGTCCGACGACTGCGTCGTCGAACGCGGCCAGCCAGCGGGTTCGCGAACCGAGCTTACCCGAATTACGAACGAATTCTGCCAGATACGCGTCAGTCGCCTCGTCACCGACGAACGCGAGTGGCTCGAGATCGAGGCCCCAAAACTCGGAGCCGCGATCGCGCTGAACGCCGGTGCGGTTCGTTCTGTGACCCACCTCGACCAGCGGGCGTTTACGGCGCTTCTGTCCGATCGTCTCAATCGGTGAGTCGACTTCGATGTGGTAGCGTTGTGGAACGTCCTGTTCTGATTTGCTCCCGAGACGACTCACCGAGAACAACGTTTACGGCGTCAGCTACCGATAGCACGATTGCAATGTCGAAACAGTCCACCACCGTCTCCGAGGAGGGGTTCAGTGCGACGAACGAGGTTCGGGACTTCGAGACGCTCATCGATGCGACCGGCGAGGACGCACCCGACACGCTCGAGATGCTTCTTTCGACCTACGCGACCTGTTACGTACCCGCCCTGCGGGTCGGCGGACAACAGCGTGGCGTCGACGAACTCGGTCGAGTCGAAATCGAGTCCTCGGGCGAACTCAACGACGACGACAAACTCGAGTCCGTCTCGTTCGATATCAGTTTCGAGGCCGACGTCGACGACGAGACGGCCGAGAAAATCGTCGAGCGGGCGAACGAACTCTGCAAGGTTCACGACGCGCTCAAAACGCAGCTCCACGCGGAGACGAGCGTCGAAACCGGCGCGTTCTGACGGCGAAGCCGGCGCGTTCCGGACCGTTATTCTGTGCCTCGTCGATTTCTCGATCTGATTCTTCGAGTCTCACTCGAGCGATTCGGTTGGATAATAGGCAGCTTCAAGGCCCTCCTCGGGTCACGGAGTGACATGCTTCGTTCGTTCGAGGGGACCGAACCGCAGGTTGCTGAGGCTGCGTACGTCGACGAGGCGGCGGTCGTGATCGGTGACGTCGTCGTCGAACCCGATGCGAGTATCTGGCCGAACGCCACGATCCGCGGCGATCACGGAACGATCGTCATCGGAGAAGCGGCGAACGTTCAGGACAACGCCGTTCTCCACGAGGACGCCGAACTCGGTTCGCGATCGACGGTCGGCCACAGCGCAATCGTTCACGGCGCGACCGTTGCCGAGGGAGCGTTGGTCGGCATGAACGCGGTCGTCCTCGACGGCAGTCACGTCGGTGAGGGTGCCATCGTCGCGGCAGGAAGCGTCGTCACGGAGGGGACCGAGATTCCGCCGTCGACGCTCGTCGCCGGAACGCCCGCGGAGCCGAAAGGCGAGATCGACGATCCGCGTCTCGAGGCGACGGCCGACCGCTACGCATCGCTCGCGACGCGGTACGCCGAATCCTCGGAGCGAGTGGATTGATTCCGTCGGACTGATTCCGTCGTGTTGATCGCGTCTCTCGCCACCGTTGGGTCCGTCCGGGGCCGAAACGCAGCGAGCGTCGAGGGAAACGCTGATACGATCACCAGACCAACCGTCCCGTATGAGCGAACCATCGTGGACCGACCAGATCGTCGGTGAGCGAATGACGGTCGACCAGGAGTTTTCAACGCACATTCAGGACTCGCAGTTTTCGAACCAGGAGTGGAGTTTGATCATGACGGCGACGACGTTCGAGATCGAACAGCCCGACGATCCCGAGCAGGCGCGAATGGTCGCCAACACGGATCAGGTCGACCAGGTCATCCCCGAACTCGAGAACATCCAGTCGAGTATGGGTGCGATGGGTGCCGAAGGCGGATCGCAGCCGAGTTCGTCCGGCGGTGGGATCGTCGACTCGATCAAGGGGGCACTCGGATTCAGCGGCACAACCGATAGCGGTAGCGACGAGGCGAAACTCGAGGCTGCAGAGGATCTCACCCAGAAGTACGCCGCTGAACTCCAGAGTCATCTCGAGTCGAACGGGCGCTGGGAGTCGGTCCGGGAAGCCGCTTCACCCGAAGAGTAACGGTCCTCGAAGCGACTCCCGCCGGTCGGCTTCGTCTCGAGCGGTTCGAACTGTCTCGACTCGCCGGTGCAAGCCACAGCATCTTTACGGGCGCTTCCCGACCGTAGCAGTATGTCCGATGACGTAGACACGATTACGTTCTCGATCGAATCCGAAGACGACGTTGCCGACGAGGTGACGGTTCCGGCCGGTCTCGTCGATCTCCTGGCCGAAGGCGATCAAAACGAGGCCGAGACGGTCGCTGATATCGTTCTCCTCTCGTTCGCCAGCCGAGCACACCACCTCGTCCACCACGACCAGGGTGAAGGCGAAGACCTCGAGGCACAGGAAGAACGCGTGATGGATCTCTTCGAGGAGCGGTTCGGTGTCACCTTTGGAGAAGCGACCGGTCACCAGCACTGATACGGACCGTTGTAAGTCGTTACCGGCGCAGCCACGGCCGTCCTTACGGGTTGCACCGGTAAAAAGTCACAGCAAACCGTATGAGACGTTCCGCTCGTTTCACCGACTCGAGCGCTGTTCGTTCAAGTGTTCTCGCTAGCGACGCCCTCGGACTCTCCGAACGAGTCCTCGTTTTGATCGTCTCCATCGAACGGGTCATCTCCGTTGAACGGACTCTCTCCGGTTGGGGGATCGTCCGGCGTCTCGGGCTCAGTCGGCTCCCCCTCCTCGCTGAACGACGGATCGATTTCGCCGGCGGTCGCGGTCGATGCGACCGGCCACTCCTCGGCGTCGTAATCGTAGTTGCTCATATCGATCTCCCAGACGAGCTGTTCGTCCCCGTCCACCGGCGTCCACTCGACGGTGAACTCGCCGTCACCGGCCGATAGGTCGTCGACTGGCTCGTCGGCCGTCGTTCCCTCGACGAACTCGCTGGTGACGGCCAGTGAGCCGTCGTTGGGATTCTCGTAGCCGAACGTCACGTCGATTCCCTCTCCGGTCGGTGTAGCGTCCACGACGTCGATTACGGGGAGCTCGGGCCGGACGTCTTCCAGACACGCCGCGCCGTCGGGGTTCGGATAGTCTATCGATCCGGGAACCGCCTCCGGCGAGCTAACTCCCGTTATAGCCGTTCCGAACTCACTAATGGGAATTTCGACGAGCGCGCCCTCTTCCGTTTCGGTGATCGTATACTCGTCGCCCACCTCGAAAGCGACGGTTCCCTCGAGCGGCGCGTCCACGTCGTCACCGACGGCGATCGCGTACTCACCCATCGTGTTCCCCAGACCGCCGGACTCGTAGAACGCCGTGGTCGCGATGATCGTCTCGCCCTCTTCGAACGACCCCATCACCTCGGCGCGCGAGCAATCGACGAACTCGACGTCCAGTTCGATCGGATCCTCGTACTCGTCCGCCGGCTCCGTCTCCGCCCGAACCGATTCGTCGTAGCCGAAGCTCTCCATGGGAATCTCCCATATCAATCGCTCGGCGTCGTCTTCGGGCGCCCACTCGACGGTGAACTCGCCGTCACCGACCGATAGCTCATCGACCGGTTCGTCGGCCGTCGTTCCCTCGACGAACCCGCCTCCGGTGAGTGCCGCGTCGTTCGGGTTCTCGTAGCCGAACGTCACGTCGAAGCTTCCCGAACCGGTGCTCTCGACGTCCTCGACGGTGATCGTCGGCTCGTCGGGCTGGATCTCCCCACCGCACTCGAGGTCCTCGGGTGGCGACGCGAGCTGTTCTTCCGCGCTGTCGGCGGGGTCGAACCACGGGACGACGAACGAACCGAACGAGCCCTCGTCGGGAACCTCGAGGACGACGGTCTCCGAATCGAGCTGATCGATCTCGTACTCCTCACCGACGGTCATCACGACGGTTCCGGTGAACGGCGCGTCGATCTCGTCGCCGGCCGTGACGCCGGGGAAGACGGTGCCGCCCGGACCGATCGAGTCGTACCAGAGCGTCCGCGGAACGAGCGAGTCTCCTTCCTCGAGTGTCCCCGTCACCTCGAGTTCCGTACAGTCGACGTACTCGACCGAGAGCTCCTCGACGGGCTCCCCGAGCGTGTACTCGATGGTCTCGGTCGCGAGCGTCTCGCCGTCGGCCATCGAGACCACCGCGACGTCGAGGACGGTTTCGGCCTCGAGAGGCGGCTCGAGATCGACGCTCCCGTTTTCGACCGGCTCGTTCGCATCGATCGGATCGGTCTCGCCGCGTTCGTCGCCGTTCTCGTCGGTGACCGCGAGCGCGTACTCGACCGACGCGTTCGCCTCCTCGACCGTTAGCGTCTCACCGTCGCCGGTCTGGTCGCTCACCGCGAGCGTCGCCTCGGGTTCGTCTTCGATCGGTTCGTCGGGTTCGCCCTCGAGCGTCACGAACGCCCCGTCGGTGATCGGACTACCGCCGTCGGTGACGTACGGTTCGTCTTCGATCCCGTCGGTGTTCGCGTACTGGAACGTCTCGTCATCCGTCGTGTCGTGGTGGGCGACCGCGACGAGCGATCCGCTCTCCGCGAGCGGTTCGTCGAGGTCGATTTCGACGCCTTCGTGCTCACCGGGCTCTATGTGCTCGGAGACGCCGCGAACGTCGCCGGAGTCGACACCGAAGTCGCTACCGTCGTATACCGCCACGAAGCCGTCCTCCGAGAGGGCCACCGAATCGATTGTAACGCTGTCGCCGGTGGACTCCTGATCGCTGAACGCGACCGTCGCCGTTCCCTCGAGTTCGTCGACCTCCTCGAGTTTCTGGGCGACTTCGACTTCGACGAACTGACCGAGTTGATCCTCGTCGTCGGTTTCTTCGGCAATCGCGTAGGCCGAGACCTCGGACGCGGTCTCCTGGGTCACGACCTGGATCTGTGTGATGCTGATCCGCTGGTACTGGATCGCTCGTGCCGTCTCCTGGCCAGCGCTTCGAGCCGCGATCTGGAGCTGCGTGATCGTCGCCTCCTGGTGCTGGACGAGGACGCCGCTCGAGGCTCCGCGGGCGAGCTGTTGGACCTGGGTGATATCGACGATCTGCGTCTGTAACACCGCTCCTTCGCCCGCACCGCGTGCGGCGGCCTGAATCCGTTCGATTTCGACGATCTGATACTGCAGTGCCGACTCGATCGCACCGCTTGCGGAGCCGGCGGCTGCGTACTGGATCTGCGTGATCGACACGGTCTGGTGTTGGACGAGCGTCCCCTGGGCGGCCCCGTCGGCCGCGGCCTGAATCTGCTCGACGGTCGCCTCCTGACTCTGCTGGATCGACCCTTTGGCCGCGCCGAAGGATGCCTGCTGGATCGCCGTAATCGAGATCCGCTGGATCTGTTCGACGCGGACGGACTGGACCTGAATCAACGATCCCTTACCCGCCCCGCGAGCCGCGGCCTGCGTCTGTTCGATCGTCACCTCCTGTCGCTGGACGAGCGCACCCTTTGCGGCACCCGTCGCGGCCTTCTGGACCTGCTTGACGTCGACTCGCTGGTACTGTTCGACCTCGAGCAACTGGCGCTGTTCGAGGGCGATCTCCGTACTCCCCTCGAGCGCGCCCGCCGAGGCACCCGCCGTCGCGTGCTGGACGTGCTCGAGCGTGATCTGCTGGCGTTGCTCGACGGTTATCTTCTGGTACTGTGCCAGCCCACCGTAGGCCGCTCCCTGTGCGGCTTCCTGGATCGTCGGTTTCCGATCGATGCCCTTCTGGCCGGCCTCGTTCGCGGCACCCGCCGCTGCGCCGTAGGTCGCGACCTGTACCGCGTCGACGGTCACGCGCTGGTGGTGTGCCTGTGCGAGTGCACCGTGGGTTGCACCCCAGGTTGCACTCCGCATCTGGCTCGCGTTGACCGTCTGTGACTGGGAAAGCGCACCGCCGGTCGCCCCGCCGACGGCGTACTGGATCTGCTCTGCGTCGACCCGTTGGGCCTGCATCACCGAGCCGTGAACCGCACCTTTGGTCGCCTCCTGGACCTGCTCGACGCTCGCCTCTTGATGCTGACCGACGGAGTCGCGCGCGCCGTCGACCGCGGCGGCCCGCTGTTCTTGCGTCACGTCGATCCCCTGTGACTGAGCGAGTTCGATCCCGTCCTCGACGCCGTCCACGAGTGCGTCCTCGTGGTCCTGTGAGATCTCCTGGGGCTGTGACGGCGTCGCCGGGTCCGCTCCAGCCGACCCCATCGAGAGCGCCTCGGCCGTCAGCCCCGAATCCGATCCCGCCTCGAGCCCGCCGAACTCCGCGTTCGAGTCGGGTACCGCATCTTCGGTGCCCGTCACTCCGGTCAGCCCTCCCCCGAGCAACGGCAACGCAACGACGCTCGTCACCATCGTGATGGCGATGAGCCCGACGAGCACGCGCGTCTCAGCCACGGCGTTCTCCTCCGTCGATACCGTCCCGTTCGAATGCCGACGTTCCAGATCCCATCCGTTTCACGTCACCGGACCGAATCGCTGCATAAACACCCCGGTCGTTCCGGTCGTCGGCTGGGAACAATCGCTTATTACTCGTCGGGAGCCGAATCACGGATGGAGGCGCCGCTCGCTACGCCGTTCGTGCGGCCAGTTCTCACCGCGACTGGTGTCGGCCCGACTATCACGATCGTCGACAGGAACCTCGTATTTCGATCGATACAACTGTGGAACTTCCCCGGCACGAACACGCGAGATTCCCTCGAAGCAACAGGTCGATGCGTTCTCTGGACGAGGATACGACACTGCCTTTTGCCGGTTGGAAACCGCGTGGCATCGATTCATCACGTCCTTCGGGGTCACCGAACCCGATCGCTGATCCGCTCTCGGAAACCGAAGTATTGAACTTGGTTTACGAGGGAGGGGCGGTATGGCAACTCAACGCAACTCCGTCGACCTCGTTCCCGACGACGTCGTCCGATCGTTTGCTCGAGCGGCCCTGCTCGCCGCGCTGTTGGGTGCGGCCGCACCCGTGACGATACCGATCCCGCTGTCGCCGGCACCGATCACGCTGCAGATACTGTTCGTTTTCCTTGCGGGTCTCATCCTCGGTCCGCTGTGGGGTACCGTTTCGATCCTGCTCTATCTCGCAGCCGGTGCGATCGGACTCCCGATCTTTGCGGGTATGGCCGGCGGCCCCGGCGTTCTGGTCGGCCAGACGGCGGGCTATCTCTGGGCGTATCCGGTCGCTGCCGCGCTGATCGGCCTCCTCGTTCACCGCGGAACGTCGCTTCGCGACCCCGCCGACGAATCGGTAGTGGTCCTCGTCGGCGCGCTCGTCGCGGCGACGATCCTCGTCTACGGGATGGGAACGGCCTACATGGCCTGGCTTCTCGACCTCGAGGCGTGGGAGGCCATCACTCTCGGCGCGCTCCCGTTCGTTCCCGGCGAACTCCTCAAGATGGCCGCCGCCATCGCGATCGTCAAAAGCGGTCGGATCGAGCCGATCCGATCGTAACCACCGGCGATGATCGAATTCGACTCGGTTTCCTACGCCTTCGAGGACGTTCCCGTCATCGACGAACTTTCGCTCTCGATCGACGACGGTGAGTTTGTCGCACTCGCCGGAGCGAACGGCAGCGGAAAGACGACCCTGTTGCGACACTGTAACGGCTTGCTCTCGCCCGACGAAGGGGCGGTCCTCGTCGACGGACGTCCGGTCGAGGACGACCTGATCGCCGCCCGCTCGAGCATCGGCATGGTTTTTCAGCACCCTCGCGATCAGTTCGTCGCGGCGACGATCGGCGCGGACGTCGCGTTCGGGCCGGAAAACCTCGGTCTCGAGCGATCGGAGATCGATCGTCGAGTCGAGGCGTCTCTCGAGGCCGTGAACATGGCCGGCCGCGAAACCGAGCGAATCGACGCACTTTCGGGCGGCGAACAGGCTCGCGTCGCCATCGCCGGCGCGCTCGCGATGGAGCCCTCGCATCTGATTCTCGACGAACCTTTCACCGGGCTGGACGATCCCGCTCGTCGATCGGTACTCTCGCGACTCGAGTCACTCGCGGAGAACGATACCGGCGTCGTGCTCGCGACCCACGATCTCCGTGACGTCATCGACCTCGCGGATCGCGTCGTCGCCATGCGGAACGGCCGGGTCATCGTCGACGACCGACCGGATCGTGCGCTTGCCGGACTGGACGGCGCGGAGGTTCGCGTTCCTCGATGCTGACGTACAAACCGGACCAGACGATCGCCCATCGACTCGATCCCCGCTCGAAGCTCGCCGTCCAGCTCGGCTTCGCAGCCACCGCACTCGCACACACCAGCCACCGAGCACTGCTCGCGCTCTCGCTCGTCTGTGCGTTCGTGCTGTTCGTCGCCCGGGTGCCGCTTTTCGAGACGCTCTATGCCTACCGATTCGCGCTGGTCGTTCTCGCGACCGCACCGCTGATTGCCGCGGTGACGCTCGGGCCGCCCTGGTTCGACGCCTCCGATGGCCTCGCGTCCGCGCGAGCGAGCTACCGCGTTCTCCTCATCTTGCTCGTCAGCACGGCCTACGTTCGGTCGACCCCGGTCCGTCACTCTCGCGCCGCGATCCAGCGGACCGTTCCCGGCAAGCCCGGCCAGGTTCTCGGAATCGGTGTCGCGCTCGTCTTTCGATTCCTCCCGGTGCTTCAGGGCGACCTTCGTACGATCCGCGACGCCATGGCCGCCCGTCTGGGAACCGAACGGAACGCGCTCGAGCGCCTCACGACGATCGGATTGCTGGGTCTCACGCGGATGTTCGAGCGGGCCGATCGACTCTCGCTCGCGTTACGGGCTCGCTGTTTCGCGTGGAACCCGACGCTTCCCATGCTGTCGTTTTCACGGCTCGACGTTCCGGTGGTGATCGGAGCCGTTGCACTCGCACTGACGGCGTTCCTCTGAACAGGACTGGACTCGAGAAACCGATCGAGGCGAGGAAGGGGAACGAAAAAACCCTCGCCGATCGATATCCCAGCCGCGTGCGATTCGTCGGGGGTGGGGGGGATGGAATGGCAAGCGGATGGGACGATGCCTCCAGACGAGAGCGCCTGGATGGGCAACTGATTGTTATTAGTGATTACTATTAACTCTTTTGTATGGTACCCCGACCGTATTTCCACTGGCCGTGGTCCAGTAGTGACCCGAACGTAGCGTCCACTTCGCTCGCTGCGCTCACTCGTGGTCTAATTCAAATCCCCCACAGCTTGCTTCGCTCCTCGCGTGACGTTCGTCGCAGAAAGCAAGCCGGTGGAGGGATTTGAACCCTCGACCTAATCCTTACGAAGGATTCGCTCTGCCAGTCTGAGCTACACCGGCACGCGTCCCGTTCGTTCCGGATGTCGGGACGGGTACACTCATTCGTAGGTTCGATACCAGCCATAAGGATTGCGAATCGTTTCGGGCGCGAAACGCCGAGACGTGGCTCCGGTTCTCGAGGCGCTTACTCACCGACTCGCTCGAGTCGAACGTCCAGACAGACGTTGAGTTCGTGGGGTGCGTACGACCGGACCGTTCGCCTGTTCTCGACGCGAACGTCGTAGGTGGGTTCGGCTGCCGCTCGGATGGCTCGCTCGCCCGGACCGAACGGATCGTCCTCGTGTTGGATGTCGTAGTAGTGGATCACGCAGTCGTCGCCGGCGATCGTCACGGCAGCGTCGAGGAACTCGTCGGCGCTGTGGGGGAGGTTCATCACGATGCGGTCGGCCCATCCGTCGTACTCGGCTGCGACCTGACGAACGTCGTCACAGACGGCCGTGACGCGATCGTCGACGTCGTTTCGTCTGGCGTTGTCGCGCAGGTACTCGATCGCGTCGGCGTTGACGTCGACGCCGACGCACTCCGCACCGCGTCCGGCGACGGGAATCACGAACGGCCCGACCCCGGCGAACATGTCGAACGCCCGCTCGTCGGCCTCGACTTGCTCGGTGACCCGGTGGCGTTCCGTCGCGAGTCGCGGCGAGAAGTACACCGTCGCGAGATCGAGTGCGAACTCCCGACCGTACTCCCGGTGGACGACCTCGGTATCATCGCCTGCGAGCACGTCCCAGTCCCGGATTCGCGTCTCGCCTTTCACTTTGGACGCCTTGTTCACGATCGTATCGACCGGGAGGTCCGACTCGAGGACGGCGTCCGCGATCGTCCGCGCTCTCTCCTTGTCGTCCTCGTCGAGAAGGACGGCCCGTCCGAGCCGCTCGTAGGACGGGTCGAATCCGAGCAGATCGGCGGGCGTCGTCTGCGTGTCGCGTTCGTTTCCAGCCCGGAACACGACCTCGAGGTCGTCGCCAACCGCGTCGGGATCGACGACTGGAACGTAGAGGCGTTCGTCCTCGACGTCGATCTCGTAGTCGTCGTCGATCAGGTCGGCGTCCGCGAGTTCACGACGCGCACGCTCCCCACACTCGCGGGCCACACGCACGAACGGCACGTCCATACGGTTACTCACCGACCGGCTGCCCTAACGCTGACGTTTCCGATCTCCGATGGACGTGCAGTCGACGGATCGTGTCGACCCAGACGATGAAAGAGCTTTCAGTGGCTCGGCCACAGCGATCGGTATGGGCGTTCGGATGCGATTGACGACCGTCGAGACGATCCACGAGGAGGGCTCGTGGTTGTGTACAGTCCGCGACCAGCACGGCACGGACGAAGAGGTACTTCTGGTTCCGTGTGGAGACGGGGTCGAAGCGTGGATCAACCGCTGTACGCACGAGTCACAGCGCCTCGATACGGGAACGGGTGCGGCGATGCGCGATGGTCAGATCATCTGCCCGAAACACGGTTCGATGTTCGACTCGTGTACCGGCTACTGCGACAACGGCGAAGCGGCCGAGACGACGCTGCCGTCGATCGACGTGATCGTCGAGGACGGCACCGTTTATCTGACCGACGACGACGTCACCTACCTTCGCGACGGGGGGATCGAAGGCGGGGACGCGGATGGTGATGACGACCCGTCTTCGACGTCGCACCTCTCTTTGTGATCGGGCTCACGCGCCGCCGATCGGCCGAGGTGTAGACCGTCGAACCGTCTCGAGGAAGCTCACGAGAGCATTCTCGCGAGCAGGCTCGCGAAATAGAGGGCGATCGCGACGAGGATAATCATCGCACCGGTCGCGATGTTCCACCACGCAGAAAGGAGGATGCCGACGAAAACGGCGATCTGGCCGAACGCCACCGACAGAATCAGGCCGCGGTTGAAACTGTCCGTTATCTGCATCGCGGCCGCGACGGGAATCACGAGCATCCCCGCCACGAGGATCGCACCGAGAATCTGCATCGCTGCGACGACGACGAGCGCGGTCAGAACGATCAACAGCGTATCGTAAAAGCGCACGTCGATTCGAGCTAGACGCGCAGCCTCACGGTCGAAAGTGATGAACAGCAGCTGTTTGTGCGTCAGCGTGATCGTCCCGATCACCACGAGCGTGAGTCCGACCATCAGCTGGACGTTTTCGAACGGAACGAACAGAATGTCTCCGAAGAGATAGCTCTCGACGGTCGAATGGAAGGTGACGCCGTAGGAGATCACGGCGATTCCGAGGGCGAACCCCCCGGTAAGCATGATCGCGATGGGGATATCCGCGTAGCCGTCGGTTTTGATGGCGATGTACTGCATACAGAGTGCAGCGATCGTCGCGGCGACCAGCGCGAACAGAAGCGGGTAATCGGCGCTCGGGACCGCCGCACCGACGAACAGACCGATCGCAACGCCACCGAAGGCCATGTGTGCAAGCGCTTCACCGATCAGCGCCATCTGACGGTTCACCAGATACGCACCGACGACCGGGGCGGTGACGCCGATGAGCACACCTGCAGTGAATCCGTGCTGGACGAAGCTACTGCAGACGAGCCACGTATCTACCGTCCCACAGGTTGCACCCCAGAACCGCTCGAACAGCGGCGGGAACAGCACGTACATAATGACGTACAGCGCGGCTATCGCGACCGGTATCGTCGCGATCAGCCCGGCGGTACGGGGTATCCGGCTGTGCTGTTCGGTCGCCATCTCAGTCACCCGCGGAAACGTTCGCAGCGCTTGCGACGCGCGCCGAACTGTAGGCCCGCTCGAGCGCGTCGCTCTCGAGGAACTGTTCCGTCTCGGAGTGTTCGTAGAGCTCACAGTCGAGGCAGGCCATCGTGTCCGCGTGGTCGGTAACGATTCCGATATCGTGTTCGATGAGGACGATGGTGATACCACTCGCGTTGAGTTCCTCGAGAAGCTCGTAGAACGTCTCGACCGACTCGGCATCGACGCCGACGGTCGGTTCGTCCAGTGCGAGTAGATCGGCCTCCGAGGCGAGCGCGCGAGCGATGTACGCGCGCTGTTTCTGTCCTCCGGAGAGTTTGCTAATGCGCCTGTTCGCGAGATCCGTCAGGTCGACCTGCTCGAGTGCGTCGCCGATGATGGCGTCGTCGTCGTCGCTCAGTCGCCCCAGCCCGGCGTGTGGATAGCGCCCCATCTCGACGACTTCGCGGACGGTGACCGGCATCATCGAGTCGGCTTCCGAAGACTGCTGTGAGACGTACCCGAGGCGAGTTCCTTCGGTGAACGTCGAGGCGGGAGTCCCGAAGAGTTCGACCGTTCCGGTGTCGGGCGTTTGTAACCCGAGCATGATCTTCACCAGCGTCGTTTTCCCCGACCCGTTCGGTCCGATCAGTCCCAGGAACTCACCCGTTTCGACGGAGAGGGAGACGTCTTTCAGGACCGGTCGATCGCCGTAGGAGAAACTGACGTTTTCGACGGTGATTGCGTGATTCATAATCGATTGGCTGTGTTCTGGTGTAATCTGGTTTCGTTGCCGTACTCACTCCTGGTCTGTGACATTGAGGGCCCGCTCGAGCGTCGGGAAGTTGATCTCCCGATAGTGCTCGAGATACCCCCAGTCCTGCTCGTCGTACTCCGGGAGCTGCGTTTCGACGGGTGAGATCGGCAACACGTCGGCATCGGTTTCGGCCGCGATCGATTCCGCCAGATCGTCGGGTTCGCCCACGTCGTAGAGGACGTACTCGAGGTCGTGCTCCTCCATTGTGCGCTCGATTTCTTCGACGTCCCTGGGGGTGGCCTCGTTGTCGGGCGAGGTCCCGATCGGTGAGTAGATATCGAGCCCGTAGCGATCGTGCCACCACTGGAACGAATCGTGCGTCCCGACGACGAGTTGAGTCTTTTGTGCGCGATCGACGATGTCGACGAACTCTTCGTGAAGCTCCTCGAGTTCCTCGTTGAACGACGCCGCGTTGGCCTCGTACTCGGCGGCGTTGTCGGGGTCGATCTCCCCGAGCGCGTTCGCGATGGTGTCGACCGCTTCCTGACACGTCACGGGATCCATCCAGAAGTGTTCGTCGTCGTCTTCGGCCGGGCTATCGAAGAACTCGATACCGTCCGAGGCCTCGACGACGTGGACGCCGTCCGTCCCCTCGAGTTCCGCCGCCGTGCTGTCCTGCCAGCTCGCGAACTCCCGGAGATAGATGAACACGTCGGCGTCCTCGATATCCGACACCACGCTCGGACCAGGATCGAAATCGTGACCGTGTTCACCGATCGGAACCAGATCGACGACGGTCATCCGATCTCCAACGACCTGTCGGGTGAGATCCCACACCGCGAGGAATCCCGTCGCAACGGTGAACTCGGACTCATCGATGTCGCCTTCCGAATCCGTCTCGTCGTCGGTTCCCGCTGTCGTGTCGTCTTCGTCCGGGTCAGCGCCGAGACAGCCCGCCAATCCGATAGCGAGGCTACTCGCACCGACGAGGGCGTTTCGACGCGTGATTTCAATTCGACTCGATCCTACGTTTCTATTCATCATTACACACCATTCAACTGGCCAAAGCAATATAGCTTACGAACCAAGAAAAAAGATTAGACTAGTCTAAAGAACTGGCCGAAATCGGAGTGATCCGAGCACCGAATCCCGCTCGTACCCGTCGTCGACCCGTCCGACGACTCGTAAGCTTATAGCGGCGCTATCCACTACGACCGCTATGCTCACCTTCATCGGGCTCGGCCTCTACGACGAGCGGTCGATCACCATCGAGGGACGCGACGCCCTCCGGAACGCCGACCGCGTTTACGCCGAGTTCTACACCAGCGAGTTGATCGGGACCACCGTCGCGGAGCTCGAGTCCTACCACGGCGTCGAGATCACCGTGCGCGACCGCGCCGGCGTCGAACAACGTCCCGACGACATCCTTCGGGCCGCGGGTTCCGAGAACGTCGTCTTCCTGACTGCCGGCGATACGATGATCTCGACGACCCACGTCGACCTCCGCCTCCGTGCGCACGACCGCGGGATCGAAACTCGAATCATCCACGGCATCACGGCACAGACCGCGACCAGCGCGCTCACCGGTCTGCAGAACTACCGCTTCGGGAAAGCCACGACGCTCCCGTTCCCCTACGCTCACGGAGCGGACGGGCTCCCGGCGAGCGTGACTGAAACGATCGAGGACAACCGTCGCGACGGCCTGCACACCGTCGTCTACCTCGACATCAAAGTCGAACGCGAGGAATATATGACCGCTGACGTCGGTGCCGACCTCCTCGCGGAGGCGTATCCCGACCTCGTCGGCGTCGTCGTCGCCCGCGCGGGGAGTCCCGATCCGCTCGTCGACGGCGGGAGGATGTCCGATCTTGCAACCCGTGAGTTCGGAGACCCGCTCCACCTGCTCGTCGTCCCGGGCGAGTGTCACCTCCTCGAGGCCGACGCTCTGGTCGAACTCGGCGGCGTCGACCGTGAGCACCTCGACGTCGTCTAACGTTCCGTTTTTACAGGTTTCCGAGGGAGTTGACACAGCGACGCTCGCCAGGAGTAAAACCCGTGGTGTGTCCGCCCGATGTGGAGTCCGGTTTCTCGTCGTACCCGGTCGACCGTCTCTCGGCGGCGGAAAGAATGGATCGGCACCGGGGACCGACGAGCGATCCGCCGCTCGCAACCGTGATCGAAACGGGTCGCTCGTCGGAGTGCCTTCGGCCGATCCGCGTTCGATACGCTACAGCCGGTCGATGACCGCGTCCGTTACGTCGTCGGTCGACGCGTCGCCGCCCAGGTCGGGCGTTCGCGGGCCGTCCTCGAGGACGCCCTCGACGGCGCTCCGGACCGCCTGTCCGTCGTCGTCGTGTCCGAGGTACTCGAGCAACATCGCGGCGGAGATAATCGTCGCAGCCGGGTTCGCGATGCCCTCGCCGGCGATATCGGGAGCTGAACCGTGGACCGGCTCGAACAGCCCGCGCTCGGGACCGATGTTCGCACTCGGAAGCATTCCGAGACCGCCGACGAGTCCGGCCGCGAGGTCCGAGAGGACGTCTCCCGCCAGGTTCGGACAGACGACGACGTCGAACTGCGTCGGATCGAGACAGACGTGGGTCGCGAACGCGTCCATCAGTACCTCTTCGGTCTCGACGCCACGTTCTTCTGCGACCGCGAGGACGGAATCGCGAAACCGGCCGTCGGTCTCGCGCATGACGTTCGCCTTGTGGGCGACGTGGAAGCCGTCGTAGCCGCCGTCGGCTACGAACTCGCAGGCGAACTCCGCGAGCTGTTCGGACGCGGACGACGTGACGACGCGCGTCAGCGTCGAGAGATCGTCGCTCAGCCGGTTTTCGTGGCCGGAATACACACCTTCCGTGTTCTCGCGCAGGAAGACGAGATCGGTGTCGGGACGCAGCGCGTCGACGCCCGGGTACGCCTTCGCGGGACGGACGTTGACGAACGAGCCGACCGCTTCCCGGAGGGGCAAGATGACGTCCGCTGCCGTCTCTCCCGCCGCGCCGAACAGCGTCGCGTCCGTCGAGGCCGCCAGATCGTAGGTCTCCGCGGGCAGGGCCTCGCCCGTCTCTTCTTTGACGTGGTCGCCAGCATCCGCCTCGTGGAACGCGAACTCGATCTCGAGGGACTCGAGGACGTCCACTGCGGCTGGCGTTACTTCCTGGCCGATGCCGTCGCCGGGGATGACGGTAATCTCGTCAGTCATGTCCCACTCTCGTCCGCACGCCGAAAAGAGGGTATCGATGTCTCGAGCGCGTCCTCGACGAGCGAATCACTGACGACCCTGCCAGAAAAGGATCGCCGCGGCGACGATGAGACAGACTGCGAGGCCCGCGAACGCGACCGTGTAGTTGTACCGGTCGGCCGTCACTCCGACGAACGCCGGTCCGAGACTGCCCACACCCAGAAACACCGTTCGAGCGGCTCCGAGATCGCCGCCCATGTTTCCGTCCGGCGCGGCGTCCATGAGGAGCGCGTCGACCACCGGGAACTGCGTCTTGTAGCCCACGGCAAAGAGGACGATACCGATCAACACGCCGACGAGCGATCCCGCGATGAGCAGGACGCCCAGCGCGATCGCACCGACCAACATTCCGGCTGTTGCGACCTGCCGCCGGGGAAAGCGATCGCTGACACCCCCCGCGATCGGTTTGACGACGATTCCCAGCGCGAACAGGAGCGCGTAACTCACCGTCGCGAGCAGCGGAGAGAACCCCTTGACCTCGCGGAGATACGCCGGAAGGAAGCTGAGGACGCCGTTGATCATGAAATAAAAGAGGATAAACGCGAGCAACGCCCAGCGCTGGCCCGGCGTGGCAATCAGCCGACGCATCGTCTCGAGCGCTCCGAGCCTCGTTCGCTCGACGGCGTAGGGCTCGGTGTTCCAGACGACGAACAGGACGGCCAATCCACCCAGCGCCACCGCGAGCGGGAAAAAGGGCGTTCGCCACGTAGCGATCGCGAGAACGACCGCAGCGAGCCCCGCGGCGAGGCCGCCGCCGACGTCAGCACCGGCACCGAGTATTCCCAGCGCACGGCCGCGGTGTTCGACGAACAGGTCCGAAACTAACGCTCTGGACGGGATCGCATACATCCCCATCCCGACGCCGAACACCCCGGCACCGATGAGGATCAACGGGTAGTTCGTCGAACTGCCGATCAGAAGACTGCCCAGAACCAGAACGATCAACGACGGGACGATGAGCGTGGCTCGGGTCAGGATATCGGAGAGCCGACCGCTCGGATACTGACTCACGGCGTACATCGCATTGAACACGGTCAGGACGATGCCTGCCTGCGTCAGCGTCAGCGAGAGATCCGCACGCATCTCGGGAAGCAGCGGCGGCAACACGAATCGACCGGTCTGGATCGCCGCCCACGCCAGCGCGACGACCAGTAGAATTCGTCCGCTGTACCCACCGATGAATTGTTCTCTATCGTTCGACACCTTCGATCCGTTCACACCTAGGCGTAGCCGAACATCCACTTGTCCCTGTTGTATCCGGCAGCCTTGTCCCGGAAGAAATAATGTTAGAATACCTTCAATATTGCGCGGATCGGACGACCGCCCGCGGATGAAACGACGCGATCGATCGAGGGGTTCCTCAGCGACCGACCCAGGGTCTCGGTCGGCTGTCGTTCTCGATCGAAAACCGGGCCCGTGGTCGAGAGCCAGGCTGGCGATCGGCGCTATCGATCACTCGCGCTCTGGCCGTCGAGGCGATCCGAGCGTTGCTCGCGGTCGACCAGCGCCTGCTCCTGTGCTCCGTCGTAGGACGCGCCAAGGGCGATCAGAAACCCGATCATGGCGGTGACCAGAGCGATCGCGCCGACGGCGACGACGGCGATCGAGAGCAACGCTCCCGCAAGCACCTGTGCAGACGTCAGTAGCGACACCGCCGTGACCGCTCCGATCAAAGCGAGCAGACGACCAAACCGGCCGCTATCGAGACCGGTGTCGGTGTCCACCAGCTCATTCAGAACACCGGCGTACTCCCCGTTGTTCGCGGTGTTTCCGAGCGAGTGAACGGAGTGGGCGACCCACAGCCCGGCGGTGAAATTCAACAGTGCGACGAACGAGACCTGTCCGAACTGTCCACCGACGAAAAGTCCGACCAGAATCGCACTGATAAACGAAAGCGCCATGATTCCGTGGATGACCAGCGAACGGGTTCCGAACGCTTCCAATCGAGTCACGTGTGCGAGTCTCATACGACCTGTAGGATTCGACGACGCCTGAACGTAGTCCCTTACTATGGCAATCCCTTCGGTCGACTCGAGGGACGTCAGGGACCTCCCCGTTTCGATTTACCGATCGACCACACGTGTCTCGACGTAAGGGCCCACGGCCGACCGGAACCGGTCCGTTCTCGATCGGATGCTGTACTGTCCCGACCACGGGTTGATCTCCGGAAACGTAGTCTTGAAAAGAGGTAGTTTCAGCGGATCAAGCAGCCGCCCGCAGGTTTTTGACCGTGAATGTAATGCCGCCTTCTAGCATTTGAAGGGTTTCATTACTGTTGGGCATCAGGAGATGGGGCGATTCATACGGTCTACTGTAAGTCGTTACCGGAGCGACCGCGAGCCGTCCTGGGTCGCTCGGGTGAAAAGTCACAGCAAACCGTATCAGCTCTACAACTGTGATCCGGTACTGAAACTCGTGAGGTCGTCGATACGATCTTCGAGTGCTTCGATTTCGCGTCGTAGATCGTCGGTCTCTTCTTCTTCGCTCGCTGTCAGGCGGTCTTTCAACCCTTGGAGACGCGACTCTTTGACGTCCTCGTCGACCTCGGCTTTCCGGACGTATTCGCTCTCGTCGATCTCGTAGACGGCCGACTCCGAGATCTCCGTCACCTCTAGGGCCTCGTCGATCTTGCTCGAATCGACGCTCGTCACACGTTCCCGGTCGATTCCTTCGCCCTCCAGCGCGGCCAGTACTTCCTCGTCGTCCTTTAGCGAGCGGTTGCGGCGTAACGTTCGCTGGACTGACCCGTATTGGCCGTGGACTGATTGGTCGTGATGCAGTCTGTCGAGCAACACGTCAGCGACGTCCTGTCGGAATTCATCGGCGTTCCGCTGGACGTCCGAGCACAACGTGTAGAGATTCACGAGCGCGTCAGTCTCCAGTTCGGAAAGACCGGATACGTCGTGACGTTCGAGCGCGTCGACGAGCAGTAACGCATCCGAATAGACGTCCACTCCATCAGGTTCGACGCGCTCGCTTTCGGCCGTCGCTGTCTCGTCACTCACCAGTTGCGTGGCAGTCGCGTCTTCTTTTTCGGTGATGGTCCCCGTCTGCTCGTCGATCTCAAAGCGTGGGTGAAGACTCAGTACAGCGGGGTATGGAGCGGCATCTGATGGAAGTCGGCCGAGGTCGAAACCACTGCTTGCCTCCTGAATCCGCCGGCAGAGGGTTTCGAACTGCTCGCGCTGAAGGGGCATCCGGTCTCCCGTCTCGGTAAACGTGACGATGACACGGTGATCCTGTACGTCTGTAATATGGAATCGATCGTGAGAGAGCGGGGTGATGAGCTCGGCATCGTCGGAAATATCGTCGAGTTCGTCGAGCAATGTGTGCCAGCTAACGCTGAACGGCATGGATACGGATACGGCCCCATCTAATAAAACGTTCAGGTGAGGGGGATCGTTCGCTAGTAGGGGCAACGGGAGAGTCCTCGTTTATATGTCTCGACAAACGCCTCGCGGTGACGATAACGATGAAACTGGCCGATCTGAACCGTATGGACGCAAATTCCAAACCGAAGTCGGATTGAGGTCAGAGGTCAAATGACGAGATATGAACGTCATCGAGGAAACCATTCGCAATCGAAGCACTGATGCAGTGTTCGAGGAGGTCGACGAAAAGCCGAACTGGATCGACGGGGCCTACGATCATTACGCACAGATCATGCAGCGGGCACTCGATGGCTACGCCGACTGTGTCTTGGCAACTGATCCGGATCCCGAGGAGTTCGACACGTACGCCGGCGTACTGGAAGCGCCCGCAACGGCCGATCCCCCGATCAACGATGAGCAGTTCTGGCGGGCACTCGACCTCGAAGAAGCGTTTGCGGAACTGAAAGACAGTGACGACCGTATCCTACTGAAACGGCACCGAGACCCGGTCACAAGCGTGGATCCGGTGGAATACTTCGAACGGTACCGGGAACTGCTCGTCCCGTTTGCCGCCGGCGAGACCGGGCGACGCCACTACCGAGAGATTGCCGATCATCTGGACGAGATGCAGGAACTCGTCCCCGAAGAGCGATTCGAGGAGTTCGTCGGTTTCCTCAAGGACGAACACTCGAATCGGCCGGCGTTTCTCGACGAACTGGAGGTGGCTGGGTTTTGATTGCGGCCGCCGACGTAGTCGATCACGTGAACGGTGCTCCACACCTGCGACTCCGCGACGAACGTTTACCCGTGATGCCGGAGGCAGACCCCGCTAGATGGTCGAGACGCGAGAGACAACTCCGATCCCGACGACGATCCTGCGAGACACACGCGAACAACGTCCGTGGACCTTCGAGGGCTGTCCAGTTGAGACGCGCGACGTAACGCTTTCGACCGGTGACTACGCTGTGCCGACACACTGTTCTCACGACCAGGAAATAGACACGTATCACCCACAATTCGCCGTCGAGCGGAAGTCCGGACCCGACTTTCTCACGGCACTCACCTGGGAGCGAGAGCGATTCAAACGCGAGTTACAGCGGACAGTCCAGTGGGCACAGCCCCTCCCAGTCGTCGTCGAGACATCGTGGGAGACCCTTCTCCGTAATCACGGGTGTATGGCGTGGCGGGACATTCATCCGAACCAGGTCACGGGTACGGTCGCGGCGTGGACCGACCACTACAACGTGGCGTTCCATTTTATCGAGACTCGCCGACGAGCCGAATTGTGTGCGTACCTTCTCCTCGTTCGTCACAGTCTGGTTCGACGGCTCGACGATAGCTCACCCGGCGGGGATGTTTGAATATTTAATCTGGACCAAATTATATGAAGGATGGGACCGAAGATCCAGCACGAATGGCTGAGTCGAGTCAGGAATCGTGGGCAGAGAGCATGAGTGGACGTGAGCGCGTTCGGCACGTCGTAGAGTTGCTAGAAGAGCCAACACCAGTACAAGAGATCGCAGATCGGGCGGACGTCTCGCGTGCGACGGCAGACGACGAACTCCAGCAGTTGAAGAGTGACGACTGGGTTACTGAGACGACTGTCGACGGGACGAAGGCGTACGATCTGAATCCCGTTCGGATTCTCTTCGACGAGGTGACCGATCTGATCGAGGCACATTCGCGTGACGGACTGGAAAGTCAGCTCACGGAACTGAAAGAGGAACAGGAGGCGCTGGCTGCGGAGTACGACGCGAGTTCCCTCAATGAGTTCCGGAAACAACTCGCCGACGAGGAATTCTCGGCTGAGGAACTTCGTGAGCGTCGCAACGTGATCGCCACCTGGGAAGCGATCAACACGGAACTCGGGCTCGTGAAGCACGCCCTCCAACTGTATGATGATGTGATCGAACTCTCTTCACCGCGGACTGACTCTCCCTCGACACTCGCCTAATGGTTGTTTTCCTCGCTAACCGGGCGAACTTGCAGAGCAAGCGGCTCCACGATAGAATTCAGAACCGGCTCAGCGGTGAGTTCGAGAACGTTCGACGACGACGTGCCGAACCGCGTGAAGCCGGTCCGTACCGTGTCGTCGCTGAGGTAGACCCACGCCAGTTCCTCGGTGACGACGAGTACCCGGTGGCGACTGCGCGCGTCGAGATTGGTTTTCGACTGCAGACTGGGGAACCACACGAGTACTACTGGTTTAACTGGATCGAGCCAGAGCGAAGTCTGCTGGTAGGCTGGCACCAGGACGACACGCATGATAACCTCGGGCCGGTCCATCTGCAGGTTAACGACGGCGCGACGCCCATCGCGCACGAACCAGCGCAGTTCATCGACTCACATCCGTTGGATGTCATTGAGCGCAGACTCAACTCGCTTCGAGATGCGGTCCTCGCTGTCGAGTGGAAGTAGGGACGACCCGTTGAACTTGATTCCGCTGCCTTTGTAAGTGAGTAGGCCCATATTTCGGCGAATTCCGAGCGACACCAGAAGCCAGGTGGTCACTCGTGTATCTGGGTATGTACACGGGTACGTACATGAGTACGTATTCGAGATCCTCCACGCAGTACCACCCGTTTGGACCGAAGTGCAACCACAGTCGCAGCTCGCGGTCGGTAAATCGGCTCCAAATAACCCTGGAAAATCGCCCGCGCAGTGCCGCAGGCATTTGAACTGTGAGTCTAATGCCGCCTCCCGGATTTGAACTTCCGAAAGGCTTCGCTCCGCTCGTCTTTCGACTTCCCGCTTGCTGCGCTCGCGGGAACGGGGACAACTCGATCTTCATCGAGTGCGTAACGCTCTCAAATAAAATTCGTGTAGGAGCCGGATGCCGCCTCCCGGATTTGAACCGGGGACAGCTCGATCTTCAGTCGAGTGCTCTCCCAGTCTGAGCTAAGGCGGCGCAGTTCTACCTCCGTCGATGGTATAAAAAAGGATTTCGAATCGAGACCGGCCTCCAGTGTCACCATACGAACGCCATTCGAACTCGTTTAGAAGAGAATATCTGCGTAGTAATGCAGAGAATACAGTTGGAGTTTAGGAGGTCTACCCGCCGCCTGTTGGATTTTCGGATATTCAAGACACCCTTTTCCGCTTCGGAGAGTAATATCGTGTTATGAGTACCCTTACCTCGAGTCAACGCGAGCAGGAACTCTCCGCCGACGTGATCTTGGAGTTGTTGGCGAACCGGCGGCGACGTTACCTGCTGTATGCACTACGGGGCCAGGAGAACCCGATCGAACTCTCGAGGCTCGCTGAGCGGATCGCCGGCTGGGAACAGGACGTCCCGCCGGACGAGGTCGCCAAAAACGAATACAAAAGCGTCTACGTCTCGTCCGTCCAGTGTCACGTCCCGAAACTGGCCGATACGGGTGTCGTCGACCACGACGAGGACAACCACACTGTCGTTCTGGCCGATAACTTCGATCAACTCGAGCCATACCTCCGCGTGGTTATCCAGGACGAACCGGAGAACTCGCGGCTGCACGCGGCACTAGAAGCGGAGTCGGATGACGGATTCTTCAGCCAGATTCGAGAGAACGTGGCTCGACTCAAGCATTGACTACTTCGGAAAGGGGGGGACTGCTCGTCGATAGTCCGATATTACAGGTTGGGACACCAACACCTTGGCCGATAGTCGCGACCAGAGACAGTCTGACCGGCAGCTATCGTTCGATCGGGCGTGCCGTACCTACGATACCGCTTCTGCGACGACCGGCTGGATCGCTCGATCGGAAGTGGCGCCCCCTCGAGCGAAGCGCGATCGGTCAACTGCTCGCGTTCTGTCGCGGTGATCGCGGTCGGCGGATTTATTTCCCGTCTTACCAGTTGAGTACACATGAACGGAGCCACCGGTGGAGACGACTCTGTTGTCGATGAGGGCGAACGGGGGACTGACCACGACGGCTCCGAGCGCGACGACGGGTCGGAAACGGGATTCGAGTTCGGACCGGAGCGCGTCGACGCGAAAACGGATCGTCCGAACGACCGGAGCCATCCCGAACGCGGATCCGCATCCGATCCGGACCGTCGAATTCGCGTCGACCTCCCGAGCTCGGAGCCCGACGGTCCGTCGCGATCGGATGATCCGGACCGACCGCCGGGTGGCGACCCACCGGGGCCAGAACCCGGCCCCGAGCCCGGTCCGAACGCGGTCCGAAACTGGAGTGCGCTCCTGTTCGGACTCGCCGTGGTTTCGGTCGCAACGGCTGGCGTCACCGCGTTCTGGCACGATGATGCCGTTGCCACCGCTGGTGCGTTGGTTCTCGCATCCGTCTTCGCCGGAATCGCCGTGGGCTCTCGACGTACGACACCGTCGATGCTCGAGTCGCTCGACGCCGCCTGGATCGAGCACCGACGCTACGCGTGGTTCGCGGCGGGACTGTTCGCGTTCGGAACCGGCGTCGGTATCGTGCTCCTGGTCGCGGGCGTCAATCTGCTCGAGATCATCGCTGAACTGTTTGACGACGGGCTCTTTCCCGAACTCGAGGACGAGGACTTCGAACTGACGGCGACGTTTTTCATCAGACACAACACGCCGCCGTTTCTCATGTCGATCGTCGGTGCGCTGTCGCTCGGCCTTCTGACGGCGTTCATTATGTTCTTTAACGGAGTGGTCGTCGGGAACGTCAGTGCGATCGCGGGCGATGCGGTCGGAGTCGACTATATCCTCGTGGGACTGGCCCCCCACGGAATCTTCGAGCTGTCGGCGCTGTTCGTCGCCTCCGGGATCGGATTCCGGCTCGTTCATCGGTTCGTCGATCGGATTCTGGGGCGGCGCGAGGCACTCTTTACGAAACGGTACGTCTATCGGACGCTCGCGCTCGTCGGCTTCGCCTGGCTCGTGCTCGTCCTCGCTGCGTTCGTCGAAGCCTATATCACGCCCGAACTGCTCGAGATCCTGTTCGCAGATCGGCTCGCGGAACTCGAGTCGACGACCGACTCGAACGCGATGCCGTAACGCGATACTACCGACCGTCACAGTTGTTTCTCTCGAACCCGTAACCGGTGTATGCGACTGTTCGTCAGCGTCGACCTCCCGGACGAAATCGTCGACCCGATCGCTGAGATCCAACGCGAGTTCGCGGACGCGAGCGGACTCAGGCTCGCTGACTCCGATCAGTCTCACGTCACGCTAAAATTCCTCGGAGACGTCGATGAGAGCCGACTTCCTTCGCTTCGGACCGAACTCGAGGGTGCCGTCGACGACAGCGGTATCGCTCCGTTCACCGTCCGCTACGGCGGTCTCGGTGTCTTTCCGGACCTCGAGTACATTTCGGTCGTCTGGATCGGAACGCGGACGGGGGGAGACGGACTCACTCGGCTCCACGAAGCGATCGAGGATCGGGCGACGAAGATGGGGTTCGATCCCGACCACCACGCGTTCACGCCGCACGTCACGCTCGCACGAATGGAACACGCCGGCGGGAAGGAACTGGTTCAGGGTCTCGTCCGTGACCGAGATCCGACGATCGGAGAGATGCGGGTGACCGACGTTCGCCTCACCGAGAGCAGGCTGACGGCGGATGGACCGGCGTACTCGACGGTAGAACGGTTTCCGCTCGAGTGACCCTGGTCGACCCAGCGTTTCGATCACAATGGCCTCCAATGGACAAGATTTTAAGCCACCGTGGGCTACGTGCGGCTACTATGGGTAAGAAATCGAAGGGCAAGAAGAAACGTCTTGCCAAACTCGAGAACCAGAACAGCCGCGTTCCGGTCTGGGTAATGATGAAGACCGACATGAACGTTCAGCGGAACCCGAAACGTCGTAACTGGCGGCGCAGTGACACCGACGAATAACGATGAGTGCAAGTGATTTCGAGGAACGCGTCGTAACCGTTCCGCTACGTGACGTGAAGAAAGGACCGAACCACGAGGCTGCGGACTACGCCATGCGACTCGTCCGCGAGCACCTCGCGAAACACTTCGCGGTCGACGAAGACGCGATCCGTCTCGACCCCTCGATCAACGAGGAAGTCTGGTCGCAGGGCCGATCGAACCCGCCACGAAAGCTCCGTGTCCGCGCGGCTCGTTTCGACGAAGAGGGTGAGGCCGTCGTCGAAGCAGAGGTCGCTGAGTAAACTTGCAACGCCTCGCCTTCGCCGGGTCGTCGTACGTCGGCGTCTTCGCCCGCGCGACCGACTCGTGCGTACTCGTTCGCCACGACGTCGACGACGACGTCCTCGCCGCCCTGGAAGACGAACTCGAGGTTCCAGCTATCCCGACGACGGTCGGGGGCTCCTCGACGGTTGGTGCGTTAGCGACGGCTAACGAAAACGGTCTGCTCGTCAGTTCGCGCATTCTCGAGTACGAACGCGACCGACTCGAGGACGAACTCGACGTCGCCGTCGCGGAACTGGCGGGGAACATCAACGCCGCAGGAAACGTCGTACTCGCCAACGACTACGGCGCGTACGTCCATCCCGATCTCCCGCGGGAGACGATCCAGACGGTCAAAGACACCCTCGAGGTTCCCGTCGAACGCGGCGACCTCGCGGGCGTCCGCACCGTCGGGACTGCGGGGGTCGCGACGAACTCCGGCGTGCTCTGTCATCCGAAGGCGACCGACGACGAACTGGATCTTCTGGAGGAGGTACTCGACGTCCGAGCCGACGTCGGTACGATCAACTACGGTGCGCCTCTCGTCGGCTCGGGGTTGCTTGCGAACGAGGCTGGCTACGTCGTCGGTGAGGATACGACCGGTCCGGAACTCGGTCGCATCGAGGACGCACTCGGCTATCTCGAGTAACCGATCACCCGAAGGAACCGTTACGTACGTTCTCTCCGAAGGCCCGTTTTCGGACTCTCGTCTGGCTGATGCGGTCTGGTCCGAACGGACGGCGTCGATCGAGCGTCGAGCCTTCCAAACCGGTCCCGATCCAGCCAATTCAAGTACGATCGGGGACTCCCAGATACGTATGAACGAGACACGAGAGGCGATCCTCGAGGCGATCGCGGACGGCCCGGTTTCGGGACCGGATCTGGCGACCGATCTCGACGTCTCGCGGGCGGCCATCTGGAAGCATATCGACGAGCTTCGAGACGCCGCCTTCGAGATCGAAAGCGGCCCGCACGGGTACGAACTGCTCGACGTCTCGGCGTACAACGGCCCGTCGATCGAGTACGAGCTCGAGGCGCCGTTCAGCGTGGAGTATCACGACGCGGTCGAGAGTACGAACGATCTCGCTCGAGAGCGCGCCGTCCACGGTGCGACGGACGTCGCCGTCGTCGCGAACGAACAGCGGGGCAGCCGCGGTCGTCTCGAGCGCGAGTGGTCGTCACCCGCCGGCGGGATCTGGATAAGTCTCGTCACACGTCCGGCGGTCGCGCCGGCGCGGGCACCGCTGTATACGCTCGCTGCGGCGGTGGCGACGGCGCGGATCGCTCGAGAGGCGGGCGTCGATGCGCAGATCAAGTGGCCGAACGACGTGGTCGTCCCGGTCGGGGACGACGGCGACTACCGGAAGCTCGCTGGCATTCTCACTGAAATGGAAGGTGAAACGGACAGGATCGACTGGCTCGTCGTCGGGATCGGCATCAACGCGAACCTCGACGCGTCCGACCTGCCAGACGGCGCAACGAGCGTTCGCGACGAGACGGGCGACGACGTCGATCGTCGTCGGTTCGTACAGCGCCTCGTCGAGGAGTTCGACCGCGCTCGGGGCGACCTCGAGTCGGTCGTGTCCGCCTGGCGTGAACTCGCGTTGACGATCGGACAACGCGTCCGGGTCGAGCGAGCGACCGGCGAACTCGTCGGTGACGCCGTCGACGTCACCGAGACCGGTGCGCTAGTTCTCGAAACGGACGACGGTCGAACGACGGTTTCGGCCGGCGACTGCGAACACCTGCGGCCGACCTGAGACGGACTGTTGCCCGTCCGCTCGACGTGGTTGTAAAACCCGATTGAACTCCCGGTTCACTCCACTGTAACCCGTGCCGGTCTGGGCTATTCTACTGCGACCTGTGGCTGGTCTACACCGTCATCGATCTTGTTCGGATCGACGTTTACCGTCAGGACGGGTACTGCAGCGCTTCTGACCACCCGTTCGGTCACGCTTCCGAGCAGTAGCCGGTCGATTCCACCGCGGCCGTGCGTTCCCATCACGACCAGATCGCACGAAGACGGTGTGGCTTCGTCGATGATGACTCGGCTGGGCGATCCTTCGAGGACCGCCGTCTCCACTTCTACCGACTCCGGTGCGAGCTGTTCGACGCGTTCGACCGCTGCTCGTCCCTCTTCGCGGAGGGCTTTGCTGATCCCCTCCCACGCCGTTTCCATCGGTAAGCCGCCGTAGCCCGCCGCATTGACGACGTAGATCGCTCGGATGACCGCGTCGTGAGCACGCGCGACGTCGAATGCATACTCGAGGGCGTGCTCGACCTCCGGCGATCCGTCGGTCGGAACGAGGATGCGGTCGTACATCGTGGTATGTTCTAACGTAACACCGCTGGCTATAATAGTGTTGTTGTGACCGGGACCGGTGACCGATCAGGGCGATACTACGTCGCGAACGTCGTCGACGCCGGCACGCCGGACCACGGCTCGAACCGGATCGCGGACCCCCGTGAGGTTATCCGAGTCGCCGTCCAGTACGATTACTCGAGCCGGCCGACCGGGTTCGATCGATCCGTACTCGAGGCCTGCGAGCTCGGCTCCATTGATCGTCGCCATCCGGAGGATCTCCGGGGCGGGAAGGTCGGATATCTTCGAGAGAACCGCCATCTCACGGAACATCGACGGCGAGTTGAGCATCACGTTGTCGGTTCCGAGTGCGAGCGTCGTTCGTTCTGAGAGTTCCTCGTAGGGGGAGAGCCCGACGTCGGTAACGAGGTTCGAACGCGGACAGACGACGATCGGCACCTGACTGTCAGCGATCCGCTCCATGTGAATCGGTTGCGGATGGACGACGTGGACGAGGAACTCCGGATCGAGGTCGAGCGCCGGATTGATATCGCTCTCGTCGACTTCGCCCGCGTGGATGCCGAAGGGTTTGCCGGCCTCGCGAGTCGCCGTGCGTTCGCGGTCGAACGCCGCGTCGTTGGCCCCGCTCGCTCCGAAACCGTCGCCCGCCCTCATCGCGGCGGTCGATCCTCGAGCGAACGACAGCGCGTCGATCTCGAGTCCGGACGCGGCCTCCTCGAGCATCTCGACGCCCGCCACGCCACCTTCTCGAAAGTCGAGACAGGCCGCCGTTCCGCTCCGTTGCATGAACTGCAGGGATCGGCGCATGCCCTCGACCAGTTCCTCGCGCGAGGCAGTGCGTAACAGCCGGTGTTTGAGGCCGTCCGGCGGAGCGACCAGCTCCTCGAGTGACAGCCCTCGGCCGGCCTCTTTCGCGATCGAATCGCCGATGTGCGTGTGGGCGTTGACGAACGCCGGAACTACGATATCGGTGCTGTCGACCGATCCTTCTTCGATCGCGTCGATCCGCCCATCGTCTCCCACGATCAGTCGCCCCTCGACCGGTTCGAACGTCCGACCTCGGAGTATCGTCCCCGTGCATTCCATACCCACACGTTCGTGGTCTACGCCTTGAACCTTCGTCGGTCGACGATCGCTGGAGGGCGAGCGAAAGCGGGTGTGACGTTCACCCGAAAAGTAACGCACTTGAACGCGCCGTCCCGAGTACCGGTATGAGCACCGTCACCTCCGACACCGAGAACGCCCGCGCCGCCGTGGTCGTCGTCGACTACGGGCTCGGGAACTTGCGAAGCGTCACTCGCGGCCTGGAGCGTGCGGGTGCCGACGTCGAGATCACCGCCGATCCGGACGCGTTCGCTGCGGCCGACGGCGTCGTCCTCCCCGGCGTCGGCGCGTTCCGTGAGGGCGTCGAGAACGCCGATCCGATCCGGGACGAACTCCTCGCGGTGACCGAAACCGACACGCCGCTGTTCGGCATCTGTCTGGGGATGCAGATGCTTCTGACGACCAGCGAGGAGGGCGAAACCGACGGTGAATCGGCCGTTCAGGGGCTCGGTCTCGTTCCGGGAACCAACGTTCGCTTCGCCGAGGGCCAGAAGGTCCCGCACATGGGCTGGAACGAGCTGACGGTCGAGCGCGAGCATCCGCTCGTCGACGGCGTCGACGGGAAGTACGCCTATTTCGTCCACTCCTATTACGCGGTTCCCGACGAGGACGGTGCGACGGTCGCGACGACGGACTACGAACGCGAGTTCCCATCGATCGTTGCGAACGACGACGGAACCGTCTTTGGAACCCAGTTTCACCCCGAAAAGAGCGGCGAAACGGGACTGCGGATCCTGCAAAACTTCGTCGATATGTGCGCGGACGCCTGATACGATCTGCTGGGTCTGGGGGGCCAGGCTGATCGTTTGGCGCGGTCCCGACGTTTATTACGGCGGCCGAACTCTGTGCCGGTATGTCAGTACAGCAACAGCGGCGAGTCAGCCTCGTCGTCGGCGCGGTGTTCCTCCTCGTCTTCGCGTGGTCGCTCTGGATCAGCTTCGAGGTACTCGCCGCCGAGCCGCTGTCGGGGACGGTCGCGGCGATGCTGGCCGGCGGACTCGCGATGGTTCTCGGCGGGCTCGCGTTTCTCGTCGCCGGACTGCGAGAGCGGGTGACGGTCGCGGGACGGACGCTCGAGTGGTGGCAACTGCAGAGCGTCGGCTTCGTCTGTCTCGGGCTCTACATGATCGTCTCGGGGCTCGCACAGGACTCGCTGCTCTCTTTCTATGCGCTTTTGACGGCCGCGGCAGGGATCGGATTCGTCGCGTTCGGGATCCAGCGGCTGCGGAACGGTCTTCCCGAGGAGACGGAGCCGTCGATGCGCCAGGTAGCGACGGTCGTCGTGGGAACGATGGTCGGCTTCCTTCTATTCACGATCGTCGCGATCTGGCTCACCTGAGTCGGTCGATCACAACAGTTCGCGTACGTCCGAGTACCACATGTCGTGATAATCCACGTGCCCCACGCGGCGAGCGATCGCCACCGCGAGAGCGTGCCAGCAGAGATCGGTCGGTTCCTCGGGATCGAGATTGTACTCGCTGTCCTTGCACGTACAGTTGCCGTCCTCGACGATGTACTCGTCGTCGTAGCCGACGACGATCGTGAAATCCCGGTAGGCTTTCACCCGGTTTTCGCTGACGGCCTCGATGGCGCGGACCCCACGGTCGCCGTGGAGGTTCGAGATCCGCTCGACGATCTCGGGGGTTAACTCGCCCGCCTCCTCGAGTTCGGCCTGCCAGCGCTCGACGGGATTTACGTCCGACACGTCCGTGACTGTGCGCCGAACTGTAAAATCCGTTTGGTTGTCGGGGATGTCGCTCGATGACCGTCCTCATCGTCGCTCGAGATCACACGGCTTTTCGCCCGCTACCGACGAGACGGTGTATGCGCGTCACCGAGGGCGGAGTCGAACTCGCGGTTCCCGGCGAGCAGACCGAGGGCGTCGAGGAGTCGGTGTTCTACAACCCCCGCCAGGAGTTGAACCGGGATCTGACGATCGCCACGCTGCGGGCCTACCGCGAACGCGAGGACCGCGCCGAGACCTATCTCGACGCGATGACGGCCAGTGGCGTCCGCGGCGTTCGGGCGGGCGCCGACGGCTGGAACGTGACCTGCTGTGACGTCGAGGAGGACGCGATCGATCTCGCTCGAGCAAACCTCGAGCGAAACGACGTCGACGCCGCGATCGAACACCGAAACGTCAACGCTCTCATGCACGATTCGACGTTCGACGTGATCGATCTCGATCCGTACGGAACGCCGATGCCGTTCGCTGATGCCGCCTTCGGGAACTGTCGCGATCTGGTCTGTGTGACCGCGACCGACACCGCGCCGCTGTGTGGCGCACACTTCAACAGCGGCGTCCGATCGTACTCGGCGGTGCCGAGGAACACCGACTACCACGCCGAGATGGGCGTTCGGATCCTCCTCTCGGCGCTCGCCCGTAGCGGAGCCCGCTTCGACGTCGGCGTCGATCCGATACTCACCCACGCGACCAGTCACTACGTCCGGACCTATCTCGAGCTCGAGCACAAGCCCACCGCGGCCGACGCGGCACTCGAGGAGCTGGGGTACATCTCACACTGTGAAGACTGTACGTACCGAGAGACCGCGTTCGGACTGATCGCGGACCCACTCGAGGGCTGTCCACACTGCGACGGAAACCGAATGCTGACGGCGGGCCCCGTCTGGCTCGGATCCGTTCGCGACCGCGAGTTCGTCGCCGCAGTTCGAGAGCGCGTTCCCGACGCGTTCGGAACCGCGGAGAACGCCAGGAACCTCTGTGAGACGCTCGAGGCTGAGCTCGACGAGCCGACGCATTACGACCAGCACAAGCTCTGTCGCAACTGGGGGCTTCCCGCGAACGCGATGGACGACTTCCTCGCGGATCTCCGCGAGGCGGGCTATTCGGCGTCGCGAGCCCACTACGGCGGGACGACGTTCAAAACTGACGCGAACGTCGGACAGATCCGTGACGCGACCGAAGACGGTCTCGCGTGAGAATCATCCATCCGCTATTTGATCGTCGCTCGCGTCTAGGCTCCCGTGGTCGATCACAGGCAGGGTCTCGAGCTCGTAACGCGAGTCGTTCGAGTCGCGCGCACCGAACAGCTGACACTGCTGTCGGCCGGCGTCGCCTTCTATGGCTTCATCTCGCTCGTCCCACTCATGCTCCTCGGGCTCGGAATCGCGGCCTCCATCGGCGGCGAGACGCTCGCGAATCAGCTCACGACGGCAGCGAGCGACGTACTCACTCCGTCCGCCCAGGAGTTACTCGCGGAAACGGTCCTCGACGACACCGGTCGCCAGAGCGCAACGGTCCTCGGCGCACTCGGTTTGCTCTGGGGCTCGAGTCGCGTCCTTCGGGGGATCGATCGAGCGTTCTCGCAGGTGTACGGAACTTCGACGTCGAAATCACTGCTCGACACGTTCTGGGACGCGATGATCGTCTTTCTCGTCATCTCCGCCGGCCTCGCGATCATCGCCGTCGTCGAGGTCGTCATCCGATTTCTTCCGGTCGTCGAACTCGGGCCGCTCGGTCCGATCCTCGTCCTGTTGGGTCTGGTCGCGACGTTTCTTCCGCTGTACGTCGTCTTTCCCGACGCCGACGTCGATCTCCGCGAGGCGATACCGGGGACGATCCTCGCCGCCACCGGCTGGTTCGTTCTGAGTCGCGCGTTTTCCCTGTATACGGAGTTCGCGACCGGCTACGCCGTCTACGGTGCGCTCGGTGCCGTCTTTCTCGTCCTGATCTGGCTGTATGCGGGCGCGATTATTCTCGTCTTCGGGGCGGTACTCAATGCCACCCTCGCCGGCCGTGAAGTGGATCGGCAGCTACAAAGTCCCGGCGCGCGACAGGTTCCACTAGAAGCGATGACCGACGACGCTACGGGTGCCGACGATGAGACCACGCAGGATCGTTCTGACGCGCGCGATCGGACGGCGACCCACTCGAGTGCCCGGACGCGTGATCGATCGGACGACCCCGAGGCACTTCGGGAGGAGATCGAACGGCTCCGTGACCGCATCGACTCCTTCGAGGACAACGTCGAACGACGCACCGTCGAGAAAGAGTCCCTCGAGGGCGAGCTCAAACGGTACGTCCGCCGTCGAATCCGACGCGGCCACGTCCGCGACTGGGGCCCCTACGTCGTCTTGCTGTACGGAACCGCGATGGCGATCGCGGCGTTTTACTTCCTCGAGGGGATCTGGGCGATCCTCGCGATGTTCGTCGTCTGGACGTCGACGCTCGGCGTCTACGTGCTGATGGTGTTGTTCGGCGCTGGCCTTTCGGTCCTCGATGTTCCCGGCCGAATCCGCGATTTCGTCGGTAACCGCCGCTCCTGAGTCCGGTCTGTGTCGCGTCGCGGTCAACTCGACGGTCGGACCGTTACAAACGACGATCGAAAACTATGAGCGGCGCTCGAGGCGACCCCGTTAGAACGTCTCGAGGTACCGATCGAGTTCCCACTCGGAGACGTCGATGAGGTACTCCTCGAACTCCTTGGATTTCGCCTCGACGAACTTGGGCGCGACGTGTTCGCCAAGCGCCTCGTAGATGACCTCGTCCTCCTCGAGTGCGTCGACGGCTTCACCGAGGTTCGACGGGAGCGTCTCGATGCCGTACTCCTCGCGTTTGGCCTCGTCGAACTCGTAAATGTTCTCTCGAACCGGATCCGGACACTCGAGGTCCTGATCGATCCCTTCGAGACCGGCGTGGATGAGGGCCGCCAGCGCCAGATACGGGTTGCACGACGGATCGGGGAATCGCGCTTCGATACGCGAGGCAGCCGGGACGCGTGCGGCCGGTTTGCGGATCAGTGCCGAGCGGTTGCGATCGGACCAGGCGACGTAAACCGGCGCTTCGTAGCCGGGGACGAGTCGCTTGTAGCTGTTGACCGTCGGATCCGCGACGGCGGTGATCGCCGGTGCGTGTTCGAGGATACCGGCGAGGAACGAGTGCGCCGTGTCGGACAGATCGAACTCGTCGTTCTCGTCGTGGAAGGCGTTTTCGCCGTCCTCGGTGAACAGCGAGAGGTGCGTGTGCATGCCCGAGCCGTTGATCTTCGGAATCGGTTTGGGCATGAACGTCGCGTGGAGGTCGTGCTGTGCCGCGATGGCGCGGACGACCGTTCGGAACGTCGCGACGTTGTCGGCGGTCGTAAGCGCGTTGTCGTACTCGAAGTTGATTTCGTGCTGGCCGCGCGCGACCTCGTGGTGGCTCGCTTCGATCTCGAAGCCCATCTCCTCGAGCCCGTAGATGATGTCCCGGCGGACGTCGGAGGCGAGGTCCTTCGGTGCGAGGTCGAAGTAGCCCCCGTGGTCCCCGGTTTTCGTGGTCGCTCGACCGTCCTCGTCCTCCTCGAAGAGGAAGAACTCGGGCTCGGGAGCGGCGTTGACGGTGTAGCCCATCTCGTCGGCACGGTCGAGGGCGTTCTTGAGAACGCGGCGTGGGTCACCCTCGAAGGGCTCGCCCGTCGACGTGTTGTAGACGTCACAGATCATGCGGCCCGCCGCACTGTCTTCTTTCTGACGCCACGGGAGGATCGCGAACGTGTCCGGATCGGGAACCAGTCGCATGTCGGATTCTTGAATACGTACGAATCCTTCGATCGAGGACCCGTCGAAGTAGATCCCTTCGCGGAAGGCTTTCTCGGCCTGGCGGGCCGGAACGGAGACGTTTTTGACCGTTCCGAGAATGTCGGTGAACTGCAGTCGAAGGAAGTCGACGTCGTGTTCTTCGATCTCATCGAGTACTGCCTGTTCGGCTTCGGTAAGGTTTCCGCTTGTCATCTTTCTTGTCGTCCTATCCAAGAATCTCCGCTACTAAAACCCTACTGTTCCGAGCAAATCTTCTCTCTTCGAGTTGGAACTGTATATTCGTAAATTTCTAAAGGGGTGAGTGAGTGGGTACACCTGATGACGTACGAAAATCTCGATGCAAAACTAGTGAATGCACTTCTCGGGGACGGCCGCGCGAGTCTCCGAAGTCTCGCAGAAGAACTCGACGTCTCCGTGACGACAGTCTCGAACCACCTGTCGGATCTCGAGGAAGAAGGGGTAATCGAGGGGTACACGCCCCGAATCGATTACGATGCGGTCGGATACGACGTCACCGCCGTGATTCAGCTTCAGGTCGAAGGAAACGCGCTCCCGGAGATCACCGACACGCTCCGCGACCACCGGCAGATGATCAGCGTCTACGAGGTCACCGGCGACTACGACGTCATCGCGATCGGGAAGTTCAGGGACACCGATGGAATGAACGACCAGATCAAGGCGCTCCTCACCGACCCGGACATCAAAGCCTCGAACACGAGCGTCGTGTTGAACGCCGTCTCCGAGAACGAACAGTTCACACTCGACGTCGACGTCGACGACGACTGAACGCTGGCGCTCGAGCGATTTTTCGACACGGAGGACCACGAGCGACCGCCTCGGTCACGCCTGTCCGTTCCTAGCGGACGTACAGCACGCCGATTCCGAGCGCGAGCAACAGAAGCCCCCACCACAGCGAGTCGCCGGGGAGGACGATGAGGACGAGCGTGACGAGACCCGAGGTAAACAGCGACCAGCCAAGCGTCGTTCGGTAGGCCATGCTGGACGTACACCGTCGAGACGGATATACCACCTGCCGTCGAAAACGAACGCGGTCGGCGAACGGTTCGGGCGCTTCTCGAGAGCGTGAGTCAGCGTTCCGACGTCACATCATGCCGCCCATGCCGCCGCCCATGCCACCCATGCCGCCGCCGGGGGCACCGCCTTCTTCGTCGTCGCCCTTGTCCGTCGAGAGATCGCCGGCGGAGATGATGTCGTCGATCTTGAGGACCAGGTTCGCTGCCTCGCTTGCGGAGGTAACGGCCTGTTCTTTGGCGTGTGCTGGTTCGACGACGCCGGCTTCGAACGTGTCCTCGACGCTGTTCGAGAAGACGTTCAGACCGGCACGGACCTCGCCGTCGTCGTGGGCCGCACGGAGGTCGACGAGCGTGTCGATGGAGTCGAGTCCGGCGTTCTCCGCGAGCACGCGCGGAACGAGTTCGAGCGAGTCCGCAAAGGCCTCGACTGCCAGCTGTTCGCGTCCGGAGACCGAGTCGGCGTAGTCGCGAAGGCGCGAGGCGAGTTCGACCTCGATCGCACCGCCGCCCGCGAGGACGCGACCGTCGGAGACGGTCTGTGCAACGACGTCGAGCGCGTCGTTAATTCCGCGCTCGAGTTCGTCGACGACGTGATCGGTCGAGCCACGAAGCAAGAGGGTGACGCCGTGGGCGTCGTCGCCTTCGACGTAGAACAATTCGTCTTCCTCGTCGCGGGTGATGTCTCCGAAGCCGAGGTCGTCCTCGCTCGCGTTCGCGAGGTCCGAAACGATGTTCGCGCCGACGACTTCTTTGAGGAACTCGAGGTCGCTCTTTTTTGCACGGCGCACGGCGAGGATACCCTCCTTTGCGAGGTAGTGCTGTGCGAGGTCGTCGATGCCCTTCTGGCAGAAGACGACGTCGGCACCGAGATCGACGATCTGTTCGACCTGCTCTTTGAGCTGCTGTTCTTCGCGGTCCAGGAACTGCTGGAGCTGACCGGGATCGGTGACGGAGACTTCGGTGTCGATGTCCGTCTCTTCGACTTCGATGGGGTTGTTCAACAACAGGATATCCGCGTCTTCGGCGTTCGTCGGCATGTTGTCGTGGACCGGGTCTTTGTCCACGATACCGCCTTCGAGCAGGTCGGATTCTCCGACGCTACGACCGGTCTGGCTCTCGATGTTCATGAACTCGAGGTCGACGACGTTGCTGCCGCCTTCGTCCTCGACGGTGACCGATCGGACGGCGTCGACGATGAGCTGTGAGAGGTGCTCTTTGTTGACCTCCGCACCTTTGCCGGTCATCGAGGTCTCGGCAACGGATCGAAGGAGTTCTTCGTCGGTGGTGTCGACTTCGGTCGCGATATCGTCGATTTCAGTGCGGGCCTGCTCGCCAGCCAGGTGGAAGCCCTTGATGATCGCCGTCGGATGAATATCCTGCTCGAGGAGATCCTCGGCGTTTTTGAGGAGTTCACCGGCGATGGCGACCGCCGTCGTGGTACCGTCACCCGCTTCGTCCTCTTGTGTTTCTGCGACCTCGATGATCATCTCGGCCGTCGGGTTGTCGATATCCATCTCCTGGAGGATGGTGACGCCGTCGTTGGTGATCGTCACCGACCCCATCGAGTCGACGAGCATCTTGTCCATTCCTTTCGGTCCGAGCGTCGAGCGGACGGCCTCTGCGACGGCTCGTGCCGCCGAGATGTTGTAGTCCTGGGCGTCCTTGTCCTTGACGCGCTGGGAGTCCTCGCTCATTACGATCATCGGCTGGCCTTGCTGCATTCGTTGACTCATAATCAGACGATTCTATGATTGTGCTTCTATATAAATGTACCGGATGCTCGAGGAATCCGTGACGACGATGGATCGTAACCGAGAGGAAGAATCGCATGATGACGGCTCGGTCTTACGTTGTCCATGTGTATTATTGACACGGTCACGTCTATCCCTTCCGGTTGGCTAGTCCTATATTATATATACTTCTCGAGCGCCTCCAGTAGAGACCTCGAGCGCGACTCGAAATCGGTCAGGACCGCCTCTTCGCGGGTGTACGCTCCTGATAGACGCGAGGGCTGTAGAGTAACGCGATGCAAACGAGTCCACCGACTGCACCGATCGCTAGCGTTGCAAAGCTCGCCCGGAGTCCGGACGTATCAGCCACGTATCCGACGACGACGGGATAGATGGAACTCCCGACGAGGGCGAGCGTCCAGATATACCCGAACGTTCGGCCTTCGTACTCGGCCGGCGTGATCTCACTTATCAGGGCGTCTCGGGCCGGATTCAATCCGAACTGCGTCGCACCGATGACGACGAAGACGACCAGCAAGAGCACGGGCGTGAGATCGATCGTCGCTAACACCACGAGCGCGACGGCAGAGACACCGAGTAAGGAGATGAGAACCGCCCGGTAGTCGTACGCGTCTGCCAGCCCGCCCAGAACGAGCTGCGAGATCGCTCCACTCATCAACAGGACGCCGAAGTAGAAGTTCGCGACGGACGCTGGCTCGAACGTGTAGCCCGCCATCGAAACGGAGAACCCGTACACGTCGGAGACGAACACCGGCGCGTAGGTGATGAGCCCGTTGCCGGCGAACAGGATGAAAAAGAAGCTGAGGACCACCGCGGCCATCGGAAACCAGAACTGTCGACGGTCCGTTTCCGCTGTTTGCGACGAACTCGAGGACCTGTCGTCGTCGGTCTCCGGCGGCCGCGTCTCGTACGGGCCCGACTTGAAGGCGAAGACCAGCCCGAAGGCGTAGGCGAATCCGAACAGACTGACGCCGACGAGGATCCACTCCCAGGGGAGAACGACGATGAACGCGCCGATGAGAAACGGTGCGACCGCATCACCGACTTTGGAGGCGCTGCCCCACATTCCAAGCACTTTTCCTTTGTTCTCGGTCGCGACGTTCGCCGAGATCAATGGGTACCCGACGGGGTGAATAGCGCTGTAGCCGATGCCGACGACGAACATACCGAGTGCCATGATCTGGTACGCTCCGTCGAAGACGTGTCCACCGACAGAGATTTCGGGGATCATCGGACCGATACCCGGCGCGAGTACGAATATGAGGTAGCCGAAACTCATCGCGACGAACGCCGGTGCGAGCAGATACAGTCGATCCAATCGGTCCGAAAGGATTCCCATCGGTGCCTGAAAGATCCCGCCCGCGAACATCGACACGCTTACGAGCAGACCGAGTTGCCAGAGCGGCGAGTCGAGATCGACGACGAGAATCGGGATGAGGGGCGGAAACAGCCGGAACAGAACGTGCTGGCCAGCGTGCACCGATGCGATGAGCACGCCAAAGAGGTATTCGTCTCGAGACAGTCCACCGATCGATCGCATAGGTGGCCCGTTTCAATCCAACCGCCTTCCGTGTTTAGGTCGCGGCGAGCCCGTTGCGTTTCGACGGCGGGTCACGCGGTCCCGGCCTCGCTCACCTCGGCTCGAGCGGGCATCGACCAGATGAGACCAAAGAGAACGACCGTCAGCCCGATGGGGATCCACATCGCGATCCGAATGCTCGTCAGTTCGGCTGCGATCCCGACCACGACCGGAACGAACGCGGTTCCGGCGTAGGTTGCCCCGGTCGTAAGCGCGCTCATCGGACCGCTGTACTCCGGAACGATGTCGACGCCGTAAGCCGACAACAGGGGAAACAGCGACGAGATGAAGGCCCCGGCACAGAAGACTGCCACGAGCATTCCAACGCTCGGCCAGCCGAGTGCGATGGCGAACGCTGGAATCGATAGCCCCGTCGTCACGAGCGAGAGGCGGAGATACGAAATCGAGTCCACGAGTTTCGCGTAGGCGTAACGGCCGGGGATGTACGCGAGCAAGAACGCGGACAGCGCAAGGTTTGCCGTCGTTCGATCGAGGAACGTCCCCGCGTAGTAGGGGAGCCAGGTGAAAACCGTTCCCTCGATTCCCCCGGCCAGTGCAAGCGCCAGCAGCGTGGTCCGAACCCCGGAACTCGAGAGTAGTGGACCGATGGCGTCGCGCTCGAGCGGTTGCTCGTTCCACGATGGTACCTCGAGCGAGAGGACCAGAACGACCACGGGGACGATGCTGACTGCGAGGATGACGTACACTGCCCGCCAGTCTGCGACGAGTAACACGGCGCTCGCCAGCACCGGACCGACGACCGCCCCCACGGCCCACGCGAGCGCGTACAGAACAAAGATCCGTCCGCGTCGGTCGGGGTAGAGGTGACTCAGCAGTGGTCGATCCATCGCCCGGAATACGCCGGCCGCGGACCCCTGAACGAGCAGTGCAAACAGGAACAGCGAGTACGCCGGGGCGACGGAGATCGCAAACAGCGAGATCGCCATTGCCACGGCACCGAAGACGAGGACGTGGCGGACGTCGAGACGACCCGCGAGCATCCCGACCGCCAGGATCGCCACGACGAAACCGACAGTTCCGGCCGGTGCCACCAGCCCGAGCAGCGATTCCGAGACGCCGAACGTTCCCTCGAAACTCGAGAGCAACGCTCCGCGGGACTGGAGCGCCATCGCGTCGCCGGCGACGAAACAACACGCCGCACCGAGCCAGAGTCGTCGTCTTCTCACGCTCGTCTCTTCGACCGGAACTATCTATATCTCGCGACTTCCCCGAGCAGTGTGAGTTCGATACACGTTGATACCGAACCAACTGGATTGTTTATCGTAAAAAAGACTCATCTCCCGTGGTGTGCTATCACAACACGCTATGCCACTGTTCATGGACGTACACAGAAACGTCGAAGGAATGGACGCACAGGCCGCGATGGATGCTCACGAGATGGACGTCGAGATCCAGGGCGAGTACGGCGTCGAGTACGAACGATACTGGTGGGACGAGGACGCCGGGGCCGTCTTTTGTCTCTTCGAGGCTCCCGACAAAGAAGCGGGTGAGAAGGTACACAGCGAGTCACACGGACTCACCGCCGACGAAATCTACGAGGTTCAGGAAGGCCAGTAACGTCACAGAAACGCCAGGGCTGGGATTTGAACCCGTAGGCAGATGGCCGGGCCTGCGGTCTCACTTCGTCGGCCGTTCCGGAGCTGCGACTGCCAGGGCTTCAAATCCCACTCGTTAGGGATGTGCCACTCGAGAGTTTGCTCGTGGCAAAATACGCCAGGACTGGGATTTGAACCCAGAATCCCAAAGGGAACACGCTTTCCAGGCGTGCGCCTTACCGTTCGGCCATCCTGGCTCGAGTGAGCATAGCCACGTCCGTCGTTTAACTCTTACTTTTACCGTCGTCGCCGTGTGTCTCGGTCTCATCCACCGCTCGCCGAGCCGACCACGCGGCGATCCGGTGTTCGAGGGCGTATGCGCTGGCGGTCGTTGCGATCGCGACGGCGACTGCGAGGATCGTCCCGTGTACGATCGTCACGAGCGGTTCGACGATCAGCGCGTAGCCCTGAACGAGGACCAGAAACGCCATGAAGCCGACGGCGCCCCACAGCAGGGCCGATTTGAGGCGGGGATTCATCCGTTCGGTTCAACGACGGTGCCGGTTCCTAAAAACGGTTGACGTTCGACGGCGTTGTGATACGGTTTGCTGTCACGACGATGTGAGACGATCTGCCGTCAGTCAGTTGGAACCGCAACCCGTCCGCGGTTGTGCCGGCAACTCGGTACAGCGATCCGCATGCAACGTCGTCACTCGGTCCACACCTCCTCTCAGACGAGGACGTCCACCTCGTATCCCGCCTCCCGGAGGTCGGACAGAAACTCCTCGACGTGATCCGGACCGCGCATCTCGAGTTCGATCTCGACTTCCGTATCGCTCATTTCGACGTCTCGCGAGGTGCGGTCGTGGTAGATGGCGTATATGTTTGCTCGGTGGACGGTGAAGATCTCGAGCAGCCGCTCGAGGGAACCTGGTTGATCCGTGAGAACGGTTCGAATCTTCAGATACCGCCCGGTCTCGACGAGGCCGCGAACGATGACGTTCGTCAGCGTATTGAGATCGATGTTTCCGCCCGAGAGAACGGGGACGATCGTCTCGTCCGTCTCGTACTCGAATTTCTCGAACAGTAGTGCAGCGAGGGGGACCGCACCCGCGCCCTCGACGAGCGTCTTCGAGCGCTCGAGCAGGTAGACCGTCGCGACGGCGATCTCGGGATCCGAGACGGTGACGACCTCGTCGACGTACTCTCGAATGTGGGCGAACGTCCGCTCACCGATTCGCCGCGTCGCGATCCCGTCTGCGATCGTGTCGACGCCCTCGAGCGAGACGCGTTCACCTTTTTCGAGCGATCGAGCGGCGCTTGCGGCACCCGACGCCTGAACGCCGATCACGCGGGCGTCCGGGTTGTCGCCCTTGATCGCGGCCGCGATTCCGCTGATGAGGCCGCCGCCGCCGATCGGAACGACCACGGTCTCGACGTCCGGACAGTCCTCTGCGATCTCGAGTCCGATCGTTCCCTGACCGGCCATCACCGTCTCGTCGTCGAAGGCGTGAACGTAGGTTCGATTCTCCTTGCGTTCGATCTCGTGGGCGCGCTCCGCAGCTTCGTCGTAGTCGGCCCCCGCCAGAACTACTTCGGCCCCGTAGTTCCGGGTCGCTTTGACTTTCGAGATCGGAGCGTGTTCTGGCATCACGATCTTCGAATCCACGCCGACGCGAGTGGCGGCGAGCGCAACGCCCTGTGCGTGGTTGCCCGCACTCGCGGTCACGACGCCCGCTGCTTTCTGGTCGGCAGAGAGCGTCGCGATTCGGTTGGTCGCACCGCGGATCTTGAACGCACCCGTCCGCTGGAACGTCTCGAGTTTGAGGTGGACGTCGGCACCCGTCATCGCTGAGTAGGTGTAGGAGTACTCGAGTGGCGTGTGTCTGGCGGTTTCTCGAACCCGTTCGCGCGCCTCGAGAACGTCCGATCGATCGAGCATATCTACGACTAGTCCACCCGTATCGTAATAGCGTACCGGACGGAACGGCGACGCTGTCGGGACGATCGAAAGAGATGTGCTGCGAAGGTGCAGCACGACAGGGAATACAGGGATGCACGGCGTGTGACGTGCGACTGTAGAGGGGAACGCCGTACATATAAAACCAATCCCTGCGGAGTGAAAGTGAAAACGGCAGATGAAAGGGGGTTAGACACTGTGTCTGACGGAAAGACGACGGTCGTCATTCGTGATCTCGTACCACGGTGGGGTTGCCGTGAACGACCACGGGTCGGGGGGTCCGTGGAGCTCTCGCTGTTTCCGTTAGAGTTCCGGCAGTGTCTCGTCACAGGAAAGGGGTGGCCGAATCGGTTGGCAATCGGACTGTTCACCTGAGTGCACGGAAGGCGTCGGATCCACAGGAACAGGTGGCCGTTCCGATGGGCCGAACGCTTCCACTCATGAGCTCTTTCGCTGCGTATGCCGAATTGCAGCGTTCACACACGGCCACAACACGGTTGTGGTCGCGCAAGGCAATCACCCCGGTAGTGAGAGGGGGAGTCAGCATCTTCAACCCTCGTACTGTCGCCTCTGACTGTCACCGGAGACGGAACGTCACGGGACGGAAGACTCCGCCCGCCGACCGATCACTCTTCCAGGACGAGATACGTTCTCGCCCCTCGGTTTTCGAGGGAGACGGCATCGGTCTCGACGCTCGAGCGAACGAACTCCTCGATGCCCGCGGCGCGAAGATCGGTGACGTCGATTCGCTCTCGCTGGGACTCGTCCTCGAGGGTCGGTTTCGATTCGGTGCTGCAGTCGCGTTCAGCAGTCCGGTCGACGATCAGTGCCATACGTGTCGATTGACCGGAGGGTACGTCAATCCGATCCGTCCAAAGTGAAAGTGAAAGTGGAGCAGAGACGATGTACAGCGTGGGAATTCTCCGCCTCGTCGCCCGACCGCTCACGATTCGTGAGGGCGACCGCCACCGTTGATTCACTGACGATGCGACTCCACCGACAGTCCGATCTCACTGACGACCTGATCCCGGTGTACTCGTCGGTCACTCGAGGGCTTTCACGACCACGCCGTGGCGAGCGTCGTCCTCCCCGAGCGAAACCGTGTCCACGATCGCATCCCGCGCTCGCGCTCGCCATCCGTCAACCGCCGCGGCTCGACGGTTGCCAAACCCACCCGATTTCGGCGGACTCGTTCCTTCCCCCTCACGTGCGAGTTCGTCCTCGTAACCGGGATAGGAATCGACGACATCGTCTTCGATGAGGTCGGCCGGCGACACGTGGATGGCATCGGTGTGTTCGACGTCGTCGATCCGGTAGACGTGAATTCTCGCCCGCATTCGACCGTGGAACGGCGGCGTCACTCGGATGACGGCCGTTCCGGGATTTTCCTGGGTGTATGCGTAGGCGTCGACGATATCCGTCGTCGAAATCGCGAGCGACCGAATTACCGACGGATCGTCCGCAGTCATTGCTCAGCAATTGGAGACGACGCGGATTAACTGTCACGCTCGCCGGCGCTCTCGAGTCATACGGTCCGCTGTAACGATTTACCGTACAACCGCGGCCGTCTTACGGTTGTCCGGAAACGACTTTCAGGAGCCCGTATCAGCCGTTCGATCGCGAGTGGATGACTCACGCGGGGGTCGAAACACTCGGGCCTCGACGTCGGTCGAGACGCCGTCGGCCGCATCCGTGACCGTGTTGGGAACCGACGCATCGGAGTCGCCGTACCGGGACCGAAGCGAGGCCCGAAGCGCCTCTCTAATGCAGGCTCGAGTCGCCGCACCGACCGGGGTTGCACTCCCCGAAAACGCCGCTCGCCGGCCGCGGGGATCGTGACCGACGACGATCGCGTCCGTCGTCGTTCCCGGAAAACCTGTTTCGGCCAGTAACGTCGTGGCCTTCGCTTCCGCGGCGACCGCGAGCGCGTTCGTCAGAGCACCGGGAGCGAGCGCTCGCGTCGTCCCGACGATCAGGTTGACGGTTCCCGGGGATTCTGGTCCCTCTGTTCGTGTCTCTCCCGGTTGACTCACGACGTCCTCGAGACCGGCTTCACTGGTCGGCTCCATCGGCAACGCAGCGGGGTTCGAGATCCCGGCGGTTGCGTAGGCGGTCACGGACCCACATCGCGCCCCACGAGCGTGCTCTATGTCGACGCCGGTGAGAAGAACGGGAGCTCGAACCGGCGCTGGCTGGTTCCCGACAGGGTCGCTCTCTCCGGCGAACCGCGCACGTTCGAGACGGTCGGTGATGTACGCCTCGAGATCGGTCCGGTTCCACCCCTCCGGAACCGAGACGTTGTACGCGCAGTCGGCCGTCGTTCGGCCCCCGTTCCAGCCGCTCGAGAGCCACTCCGTTTCCTGGTCACGAACGCAAAGGACCCCGTCGCGCCGAGTCGCCTCGTACGGCGGGTCCGCCTCAGTCACGGCCGTCACCATCGGTATTCGTCTCCCCAACACCGAGAGAGGCAAGCAACCGGTCGTTCGCGTCGCGATCCTTGACGGCGACGCGGATGTGTGCGTCCAGTCCCCGAAACGTCGTCGCGTCGCGGACGGCGACGCCCTTCTCGCGCGCCGAGGCGACGAGGCTCGAGACGTCCTGGTTTCCCTCCTCGAGCGTACACAGCAGGTAGGGAGCGTCGGACGGGTGGACGCTGAACCGTTCCTCGAGCGCGTCACGAAGTCGCTCGCGTTCCTGTCGAACGCGTGTTCGTGTCTCAGCGACGAACTCGTCCTGACGGAGACAGTAGGAACCGACCCGTGCGGCCGGGGTTCCGAGCGACCAGGCCCGTCTTCCGGTCTCGAGTGCGTCCCGATCCTCGCCGGTCGCGACGGCGAAGCCGGCCCGCAGCCCTGGTAACCCGAACAGTTTCGTCAGCGAGCGGGCGACGATCACGTTCTCGGTCTCGAGTTCGACCGCCGATGGAAACTCGGTAAACCCGAGAAACGCCTCGTCGACGAGCAGGGTCGTTTCCGCCTCGCGACAGCGAGTGGCGAACGCCGCCAGCTCGTCGAGACCGACCGCGTCACCGGTCGGGTTGTTCGGCCGACAGACGACCGCGAACGAGACCGATTCGAGGACGGCGGGCTCGAGATCGCATAGCTCGTCGTACCTGACTAACCGCGGTTTCCCGCCCTGTAATCGGAGTTCGCGAGCGTATTCCCCGAAGCTCGGATACGGAACCAGCGCCTCTTCACCCGGCCCGAGCGTGATCGCCATCGCCAGTCTGATCGCGGCCAGCCCGCCAGCGGTGGGTATCACGGACGCCGGATCGCAGCCGACGAACTCGGCCGCGGCGGCCCGAAACTCTGGATACGCGTCGTCGGGGTACCGAGTGGACTCCGCGAGTGCGTTCTCATAGACCGCCTCGACCCCCGGCGGCGTGTGTGGATTCGTGTTCGCCGAGAAGTCGAGGACGTCCCGATCCGGCTCCCCGCCGTGGGGGACTCGCTCGACGGTTCGGACGCAGTCAGGATCCACGGTCGTCACTCGACTCGCTCGAGTCGATGCTCTCATCCGCGTTCGAGTCGATTCCGAGACGGTCACACACGGCCGCGAACTGCGCCCGTACCGCCGCCATCCCCCCGTCGTCGACGAGCGAGAGGACTCCACCCATCGCGACGCCCTCTTTCGCCTCGCCGGCACAGTAGCGACTCATCGCGACGTGATCTCGTCCGTCGAAACCCGGGTCCGTCACGACGAGTTCGCAGTCGAAGCGCTCGCACGTCGTGAGGAGTTCCGTGCCTTGCCCGGCAGCGACGAACGACGTCGTCGCGATCGAGAGCGGACCGTCCACGCCGGCGTGACGGAGTAACGCGGCCACGGCGACCATCTGGGTTCCCCCACCGAGCGTGACGTCGGTCCCCGATTCGAGCGCGCCCGCCGCGATACCGGCGACGACGGCCTGGACGGGATCACCCACGGCACGGATCGCCGCCATAGGATTTCCGTCACAGCTGCCCGCCTCGAGATCGCTTGCGTCGAGTCCCTCCTCGACGACGCGGCGCTTTCGTTCGATCGGATTCTCGGGAAGCGACGACGACACGCTCATCGGCTCTCCGAGCGCCGTGAGAACGCCGAGTGCCGTCGTCGTCCCGCCGGGAACGGTCTCTCCGAGGAGGATTTCGTCGTCGGGAAGACTCGAGCCGAAGCCGTACGCGCGATCGAAGATCGTCGACGCGTCCGGGACGGCGACTGACGCCCGAATATCGTCACCGGGCGTGGCCCCCAGATCGACCGTCGGTGCGGTTGTCGAGCGGGCGAGTCCCGCGTCGACGACCGACAGATCGAAGCCGATCACCTCCCGGACGGCACGCGTCACCGCCGCGGGCGTCGGACAGCCCGTCGGACTCACCGGCGTCACGGGTGCGGCCGTCGGCTCGCCGTAGGCGAGGATTTCGACGTCCGCCGACGGGGTGTGCGCCATCAGATCCGGAGCGGCTCCGGCGGCGCTGATACCGTCGATCAGCGCGGTTTCGGTCGTTCCTGCGGGAAGGACGACCCGCATCAGTCGATCCTCCCTCGATCGACCGATTCGGAGCGGTCGACGAGCGCTTTTGCGAGTCGGCTGTCTTGGAGTCGATTCACGTTGACCGCGAGTCGGTACGTGTAACGTACGTCGATCATGTCTTCTGTCTCATCAGTTGTGCCGACCACATTGAGTCCGGTCGGTGCGAGGTGGTCGTTCGAGTCGAGTCGAGACTCGACGCTCGCGCCGAGGCGGCGTTTGAGCGCCGCCGGAACGCAGACGGTCCGCGACCGATTCACATCGCCGTGGGTCGCGAGGACGCGATCGACGGCCGCGGCCTCGAGCAACGGGAGATCCGCGGCGACCGTAAGCACCGGTGTCCTCAGTTCCCCTCCGTCGAGGACCGACAGCAGGTCCGGGACGTAGCCGTCGCCGTCGGTCTCGATCGTCTCGAGACGACTACTGCGTTCTAAGTGTGCCCGCGTCTCGGGTGCGTTCGGAGAGACCGCCGCGTAGATCGTCTCTATGCGACTCGCCTCGAGTGCGGTCGCGACGCGGTCGACCATCGGAACGCCACCGATCGGATGCAACGGCTTTTCGCGCTGGCTCTCGAGGCGAGTTCCCGATCCCCCACACATCACAATAGCGTCCACGCGATCACCCCCGCGTGGACGCCGGCGACGCGTCCGATCTCGTTGGCTGCGCCGAACACGTCGCCGCTGATTCCGCCGAGGAATCGGCGCGCCCAGTACCAGGGGAGAGCAACGCCGGCGAGCGCCCCGCACAGGGCGACCGTTCCCGGATGGGGCCAGGCCAGCGCTGCCGCCGGGATGACGATCCCCGCGGGAACGACGAATCCACCGGGCGTCGACGCTTCGGTGATCTGCCTCCCCATTCCCTCGTAGCTCGCCGTCCCGAAACAGGCCACGACCGCCATCGCGAGCTTCGTTCCGACCTCGGCTCCGATCACGATACCGACCGCGATGAGTACCGGGAGCCCGGCCAGCCCGAGACCGCCGAGGGCGAGCCCGACGACGACGATGGTTACCGCGAGCAACGCGCCGACGCCGGTCGTCGTATCCGTTAGGACCTCTCGCCGACGCTCGCGGTCCCCGTGGACCACGAGCGCGTCACCGAGATCCGCGACGCCGTCGAGATGGTGAACTCCCGTAACCGCATAGACCGCGAGCACGTATCCGAACGCCACCGCCGTCGGCGGTAATACCTCGGTACCGAACAGCGGAATCGAAGCGATCGCACCCGCGACGAGACCGACGATCGGAAACGCCAGTGGGGTCGACCGGAACGCGTCCCAGTCACCGTCTCGGTGGGCTACCGGAAGTCGCGTCAGAAACCCGAACGCGCCGCGGACGGCACCGATCAGGCGTCCGATCATCGCTCACCCACCACCGGCCAGTTCGTGACAACTGCTCTCTCGAGTCCGGCCGCGATCGTTCGGATCAGGACCTCGCTCGCGCTAGTGACCACGGCTGTGGCTGGTGGCGTCCCCACCGTCGCAACGCCGACCGACAGGACGGCGGCGATCAGGACCGAGACGGCTGCCGCCATGCCGACGAGCGTGACCGCCCTGTCCCCGTCCGAAACCGACGGCAGATCGGCATCCGGGTTCAGCACGTACTCGCCGCGTTTCGACAGCCGAACCGAGAGCACGCACGCGAGCGTGGCCATGGGCCAGCCGGAGTTTGGCGACGCCGGTTCTCGAGCCCACGTTCGCGCACAACGGAGCGCCGTCGGGTTCGCGGCGGCACCAGCGATCGAAGCCGCCGTCACCCGAGCCGGAATCCACATCACGAGATCATCGAGACGGGCGCTCGCGGTCCCGATCGGTTTCGACGGATACCCGAGCATCGAATCCAGCGTGTTGACGCCTTTTATCCACGCTGCTGCGCCCGCTGCGAGAGGGAGTGAGATCGGTGCGAGCACGGCGAAAGGTAACATGGTCGCGATCAGTCCATCGGAGAGGTTTTCGGCCGCACTCTCGAGTGCCCCACTTCGCACCTCCGCCGGCGAGAGCGTCGACGTCTCCCGTCCTACGAGTCCGCGAATTCGCTCGTGGGCCGTCTCGAGGTCGTCCCCCGTAGCCGTGACGACCTCCTCGGTCAGCTCGAGAAGCGATCGCAGACTGGTCGTCAAAAAGAGCACGACGCCGGCGACGACCGCCCCCAAAAGTGCGATCCAGCGCGACGCGGCGAGGACGGCTCCGGCGGCGACCGCCGCCGGAACGAGCGGCAACACTGCGGCGATGGCGACACCGATGAGTCGTTGCCCGCGATCGGTGTCCGCCCACTCCCGATCGACGGCATCCACGAGACGACCGAACCACGCGACCGGATGGAGTGCAGTCCGGGGCTCTCCGATCAGCAAGTCGAGACTGAAGGCGAATCCGATCAGTGCGAGCGTCGTCAGTGCCACGGTCGTCTCCTCGGGTTCCGTTCCGATCGTCCTCTCGTACGGTGATCCCTTCCGTGACTCGTACGGCGATTCACTTCGCAGCTCATTTCCCAGTTCGGCCGGACCGCGAGACGCTCGTCGTCACCGGTTGCGTTCCCAGCTGCGTCTTCGACGCCGTTCCGCCTCGTCACGCTCTCGATCATCGGTCGGTCCCTCCGCTCGTATGGGCGAGACGATCCGGAACCGACTCGAGCGGGGAATCTTCGAGCACCACTGCGGTTCCGCCGATTCGTTCGACGCCGCCGTCGGTTCTCGGATCGTCGCCAACGTGTTTGAGCTCTTCCGGAGCAACGCCGAGTTCGTCGGCCGTCAGCTCGAATATTTCGGGAGCGGGTTTGCGCCAGCCACAGCCGACGCTCGTCACGATCGCGTCGAAGTCGTCCCGATCGAACGCGGCTCTGACGATCGTCCGGCTCACCAGTTCGGGAACGCTACAGTTCGAACAGATCGCGACCGGACCGCGCGCACGGGCGGCCTCGATCGACTCGAGCGCACCGGGAGCAGTTTCGACCGCGGGATCGAAGGCGGCGACGACTGCGCGCCGCACGGCGTTCTCCGTCCAGGCGACTCCGCGGCTCGCGAGCGCGTGTGAAACGTGGGCGGGGAGTGGAACCTCCGCACCCACGGGAGCGTCGACGTGTCGCTCGGCGTACGCCTGGCTCCAGTCGTCGGGAACGGAGACGTCGCGCGCCTCGAGTTCGGCTGCGACGGCTTCGGCCGGGTCGACGGGCCTGTCGGCGGTGACGAGCGTTCCGAAGAGATCGAACGAGACTCCCACGGTCGTGTAACTACCACAAGTGTACTTTAGCTTCGCGATCCGATCGGACGCAACGACGGAACTCGAGTCCCGAACCGATCGTGGCTGTGTCGTCACCGCCGGATGGACGGCCGGTGTGCGAACCGCGATCCGTCGGTCCCGCCGGTCGGGTACGGACCGATCAGGCCAGTCGAGCGAACGCGAGGTTGCCCGAGATGTTCTTGATGTAAATCTCGACGACGTCCCCTTCCTCCGAGCCGGGGACGAAGATCGTATAACTTCCTTTCTCCGCGACGCCGTCTCCCTTGCGGCCGGTGCCGGTGATCTCGACGGTGTAGGTTTTTCCTTCTTCGACGGCGTCTGCCTGCTGGTGCTGTTGGCTGGTCGTCGAGCGTTTGGTCACCGGACGGAACGCACCGCAGGCGTCACACCGGAGCATCGGCGTCCGATCCTCGCGGACGAGACGCGTATCCGGCAGTCCACACTCCGAACAGAGGACGTACTCGTCGACGTAGGCGTCGATCGCAGCGTCGAAATCCGTCGTCGAGAACGTACCGTTGTATCGTCCGCGTCCGTCCTCGAGTTTTCCGCTCGTTCCCATCTCGCGCTGGACGAATCGGTGAAGGTGTTCGTCCTCCCGCGAGAGAACGTCCGCAATCTCTCCGAGGTTGGTAAACCGCGTAAACGCGCCGTCCTTCTGGGCCCGCGCGTCGGGGATCTGTAGCCGCTGTTCGTCGCCCCCGATATCCGGGACGTCGTCCATCGCCCGCTCGAGACTCGACTCGTAATCCATACACGAGAACAGACGACGCTGACGTAAATCCGTTCTGCTCTCACAGTGCGGCCGACGGAACCGGGATCCGGTCCCCGTCGTACGGTCTTCCTCGAGGATGATGCCGACTCAGAGAGGACCACGTCCGTCTTCACCACGGGAGTCCTGTTGGCCCTCGTCCAGACGATCGAGATCGCGTTCGGCGTTCGCTTCGTTCCGATCACCGGACTCGCCGGTGATCGCGCCGTACACCGCTTCTCGGACTGCCTCTGGATCGGCGTACTGCTCCCCGGCGAGCCGATCGAAGACGCTTCCGAGTGACTCGGTTTCGTTCGGCATGTCGATCGGTTCGCTCCCGTACTCGGCCGCGAGTTCCTCGCTGGTAATCGGGTACTCGAACTCCCCGAGGTTGCGGTCGACGTCCTCCAGAATCGATTCGGTCCGATCCGCTCGCCGCGATGCGCGCCGTTCGGCCCGATCCTGTGTGCGATCTCGGTCCGGGTCGCGTTCGCTCATGTACTCGCGTTTCAGGAGCCGAAAGAAAAGGACCCGGCCAGCGTGTGCGTGTAGACTTCGTTTCGTCGCCGGACACGGACCTTCGATTTCGAAGTTTCGAACACGCGGCTTGCCAATTCAGGGTCACTTATATCGAGATTTCGTCACGTTCGAGTACCCGTGCGGTAGAGTGCCATTTCACCACCACCGTACGGGTTTCGATGGCGCTATCTCCGGTTTCCGGCGCTCGTATCGGCTGCCGCTGTATCCGTTGTCCGTCACCGACCGGCCCCCGTGTGGCCGGGTTGGTGGTGACCGTCACTGGCCACGATAGACGCGGTATAGCCTCAAAAACTCCGTTGATCCGAGACGAAGTCCATCGGAAATATCCAATAGATATTTATCTTCCCACCACCTCTCACCGGTGAGAACGCGTTATGAACCAATCAAGGGGGGTTCGGGACCAACGACAGGCCGAGGAGATCGTGATCGAATTTCTCGAACGGGAGCTGGTATCCGAGCCGGTAGCCGACGAGGTCTCCGTCCATCTGGCGTGCGACGAACCGTTTCAGGCACTCGAGACGATCCTGGACGACCGGTGACTGATACGAATAGCTGTAGCGGGCTACCGGCCCGATCGAAGGACTCGATTCGGATACCTCGGAGGTGACACACAGCAGCTCTACGACTCACGAACCGATCGAGACGGTTTCGGCGCGAAACCCGGTAGCTTTTACCCATCGCGGTCGCAACCCGCGACCATGGTTTTCCGGCTCGTGCTCGGCTGTGGGACCGTCGGTCGCCACGTCGTCGAACGGCTGTCCGAGCGCGACAACGACGGCCGTTTGCTGGTCATCGCGGACGACGAAGCCGCAGTCGAGGCGCTTCGTGACGAGAGCGTTCCCGCTCGTCAGGGTGATCCCACCGATGCCAGCGTCATCCGAAACGTCGACGCTCCCGACGTTCTCTTCGTCGGCGCTGATCGAAGCGACGTAAACCGGGCCATCCTCGAGACGGCGAGAGCGCAGTTTCCGCGCGCATCGATCGTCGCCTATCGAGGCGGCAATCCATCCGAAAACGATCGATCGCTCTTCGATGAACTCGCAGATCACGTCATCGACGCCGCCGATTCGATCGTCGACGGCGTTCTCGACCAAACGGCCAGTCCCTCGGCCGAGACCGCGATCGAACTCCGTCAACACCTCGAGTCGATCGACGGACGGCTCGCGGTCGTTACCCACGACAACCCGGATCCGGACGCGATCGCGAGTGCGGTCGCACTCGTCGACATCGCCGCCGCGGTGGGACTCGAGGCGGATGCCTGTTACTTCGGAGACATCTCACATCAGGAAAACCGGGCGATGGTCAACCTGCTCGATCTCGACCTCCGAAATCTTTCGCCGGACGAACCGTTGACGGACTACGACGCGTTCGCTCTGGTCGATCACTCCCGACCGGGCGTCAACGACCAGCTTCCCGAGGAACTCTACGTCGATATCGTCATCGACCACCATCCGCCGCGTGGTCCGGTCTCGGCGTCGTTCGTCGACCTCCGCGAACACGCTGGCGCGACCAGCACGGTCCTGACCGAGTATATCGACCGGTTCAGTCTCACGTTCCATCCCGCGACAGCGACCGCCCTCTTGTACGGGATTCGTATCGACACGAACGATTTTATGCGTGAGGTCGCTCCGGCGGACTTTCGAGCCGCTTCGATCCTGTGGCCCCACGTCGATACGTCCCTGCTCGAGCGAATCGAACAGCCGACGGTCGACGGGGAGACCCTCGGGACGATCGCCCGGGCGATACAGAACCGAATTCGACGCGATTCGATCGCGGTCGCGAGCGTCGGCCGATTGACCGATCGCGATGCGTTGCCCCAGGCGGCCGATCAGTTACTCGCGATGGAAGGGGTCGAAACGACGCTCGTGTTCGGATTCGAAGACGAGATGGCGTTTCTCTCCGCGCGGTCTCGAGCGAACGATATCGACCTCGGTGCGACGCTTCGTGACGCGTTCGATCGGATCGGCAGCGCGGGTGGCCACGCGGACATGGCCGGTGCACAGCTCGAAATCGGGATCCTCGGTGATGTAGACGATTCGGACGAAGTCGATTCGATCGTTAGCGTCGTCGAAGAGGTGATTACCAACCGGTTCTTCGAAGCGATCGACACGCGACCAGGATCGTCCGTCGGCACCTACACGCGAACCAGCGAGTGGCTGTTCACGCAGCACGGAGAGACTGACGGCGGTGAATCGGCCTGAGACGGACTGCTGTAACGGCGTAGTGCATCCCATATCGTTGCGTTACGGTCGTACCGGAACTGACTGATAGCGGTCCGTCTCAACCGAGAAAGCGTCCCTACACGACCGCGCGACACCGACGGGTAACAGTACTTTTGCGCTCGCGGCCGTTACGTGTCACGTATGGACGTCGCGTCGGACAGGAGAAAACCCCAGGTCGAGGAGTACATGACTCGGGACGTTGCGACGGTCTCGCCGGACACGACCGTCGGTTCGGTTGCAAAGCGGATCGCCGAGAGCGACAAGCACAGCGGGTTCCCCGTCTGTGATCGCCGTCGCGTCGAAGGATTCGTCAGCGCCCGTGATCTGTTGCTCGCCTCGAACGACGAACCGATCTTCAAGGTAATGACGACCGATCTACTCGTCGCACATCCGGATATGAAGGTAAACGACGCGGCACGCGTTATTCTTCGATCCGGAATCCAGAAACTCCCCGTCGTCGACGACGCGGGGAACCTCGTGGGAATCATCTCCAACGCCGACGTCATCCGCAGTCAGATCGAGCGAGCGACCCCCGAGAAGGTCGGGAAGTTGAAACGAACTTTGGAGCAGATTCACGAGATCGAACTCGGTGAAGAGCGTCGGACCGTTCCCCTCTCCGAACTCACGCCAACTCAGGGCAAGGTCTACGCCGACGAACTCGAGGGTCGACGCTACGAACTCGACCGCGGCCTCGCTGAACCGCTGGTGGTGATCGACAACGGCGGCACGCTCTTGCTCGCGGACGGGCATCATCGGGTGCTTGCCGCCGATCGCTTAGGAATCGACGAGATGGATGCCTACGTCATCGTCATCGCCGGCGAGATCGAACTCGGAATGGCGAAAACGGCGGCCAAAGAGGAGTTAGAGGGAATCAGCGACATCGATGTCGTCGATTACGCCCGCCACCCACTCGTTCAGACGACGAAACGTTTGCAGTCACAGGAATAACACCGATTGATCAGTACAGCAGCCGTCTCAGACGTCACGGTCGATGACGAATCGGGTAAACTCCGTCAGCTTTCGCGTCGTCTCCTCGTCGAACTCGAGTTCGGTCGCCTCGGTGCGCGCCTGTGCTGCGAGTTCGAGCGCTCTGTTTCGAGCGTACTCGATGCTCCCCGCGTTTTCGATGATCGTCAACGCCTCGAGTACTTCCTCGTCGGTGTTCGCGTCGGCCTCGAGGATCTCTTCCAGACGCAGGGCGTTCTCGGGTGCGCTCTCTTCGATCGCGTGAATCACGAGCAGCGTCTTTTTCCCTTCCCGAACGTCGTTGCCGAACTCCTTTCCGAACTCGCCGGCCCGTCCGAGCGAGTTCTCCACGTCCAGGATATCGTCACCGATCTGAAAGGCGACGGCCGTCAGCTCCGCGTAGTTCGCGACCGTTTCCTCGACGTCGTCCGGCTGGTCGGTGATGATCGCGGCGAGACGAGCGACGATTCTCCCGAGACAGCCGGTCTTGCACGCACACATCTCGAGGTACTCCGCCGGGGTGATCCTGACTTCGCGCTCGTTGTGCCAGCAGATGTCCATCCCCTGGCCGAGATGAGTCCGGTTGAGTTCGTACATCAACATCTCGTAGGCCGCCAGTCGCCGGTCGTCTGGGAGGTCCGCCGGATTTTCGGTCAGGATCTTCAGCGGAAGGAAGTACATCGCGTTGCCCGCGTTCAGTGCGACGTCCTGTCCGTAGAGGTGGTGTAACGCCGGTTCTCCCCGCCGCTTTGCGGCTTCGTCTTCGACGTCATCGACGATGATCGTTCCGTTGTGAAGGATCTCCGGGATGCACGCGTACGGGAGGTACTCCATCGGGTCCGCTCCGAACCCCTCGACGAGAACGAGAAAGAGGACCGCTCGCCAGCGTTTTCCGCCCCGATCGAGCAGATCCCAGAGCGGATCCGAAAGCGCCCGCTGAATCCCGTCCGGATCGTACTCGTAGGTCGGCTCACCGAAAAATGTCTCGAGGTATTCGGCGTCGATCTCCCGTGGAACGAGGTCTGCAAGCGCCTCATCTACGGCCGGCCGCCACTCGGCAAGCGTCTCCCGCATACCTGTCTCGAGTGCAAGCGAGGTAAAAAAGATTCAGTTCTTCGTGTACGACCTCGAGCCCGGTACCGGACCAGCCCTGACGCGTGAATCCGCACCCTTTTGGTCGATCCGCCGGAAGGCATCCACATGAGTCGTACCGCATGGGCTCCCGAGTCGGATCCGCTGATCGGGCTCGTCACGGAACGACCCCCCGCCAACGGCGAGTCGCCTGGCTCGGCGGCGTCCATCGCGTCCGGTACCGACCGTTCGATCGTCGACGTCGAGTCGAGCATCGCGGATCTGGGTGCGGCCGCCGTTTCGGGGAATCTCGAGGACGTCCTCGCGGACGAGCCGTCTCTCCTCGTTACACCGGGGGAGCGGGCGCTTACGGAGGCCGCCTCGAGAGCGCGCGCCACCCCGATACTCCCCGTTGGAACCGTCCCGGGTGTTCCGACGATCGATCGCACTTCGGTCGAAGGTGCGCTCGAGGCGGCTCTCGACGGCGGTGCAGTCCTCAGTGAACAGCCGCTTTTGACCGCAGAGACGCCTCGCGGGCGACGCGATCGCGGCGTGTTCGACGTCACACTCGTTACCGAAGAGCCGGCACAGATCTCCGAGTACGGCGTCCGCAGTCGCGACGAGTCGATCGCGCAGTTTCGCGCCGACGGCGTCGTCGCGGCGACGGCCGCCGGAAGTCACGGCTATGCGAGCACGGTCGACGGACCGTTGCTTTCGCGGGCGATCGACGCGCTCGTCGTCGTCCCGATCGCGCCGTTCGTAACCCGAACTCGCCAGTGGGTGCTCCCGGACGACGAACTCACGCTCTCGGTCGAACGCGACGAAGATCCGGTCGTCCTCTGTGTCGACGACCGGAGCGTCGAGCGTATACCGGCCGGAGAGAGCGTCTCAGTCTCGGCTTCGGAAACCTCCGCGGTGCTTACCGTCCCCGATTCGAGCTGACGTCGTCGACACCGAATCGCGCCCACCGGTTAGCTGTTGTACGGTTCTTCGTCTCGGTGATGATCCGGGTTCTCGTTCTCGAGGGCGTCGTTCTCCCGCTGGGTCGATTTGTGGTCGATGTCCTGTCGTCGCTGTTTTTCGTCCCGGCGTTCGCGGGCTTCTTTTTCCGCCTCAGTGAGCTCCGATTCGTCCTCCTCGGCGTCAGTGTCCTCGCGAGCGAGTTCGATATCTCGACCGTGTTCGTCTTTCCGATTGACGTCTCGATCGTCCTCGTCCGGTTCGGTCTCGCCAGTCTCGTTCTGGTCAGTAGTCATGGTGATCGCGGACGGGAGTACCGCCGATCCACGCAAAAGCGTTGGGCCTGCGACGGAAGATCGGATCGCGAGAAGGAGAGGGCTCACCAGGGATCGCCCGACGCGAGGTCGACCTCGCCGTCGCCCTTCTCCGACGGACAGATATCCGCGAGAACGCAGGCGCTGCAATCGGGGTTGCGAGCCGTACAGGTCGCGCGTCCGTGATCGATACAGAGGTGGGTGAACTGCTGCCAGTAGTCCTCGAGGACGATCTCCATCAACTCCGCCTCGATCGGCTCCGGATACTCCTCTTCGGTCAGTCCCAGTCGCCTCGAGAGCCGCTGGACGTGCGTGTCGACGACGATTCCCTCGACGACGTCGTGACCGTGCTGGAGCACGACGTTCGCCGTCTTTCGGCCGACACCCGAGAGGTCGGTCAGCTCGGCCATCGTGTCCGGAACCTCGCCGTCGTGATCCTCGACGATCGACTCGCAGGCGCTCCGGATGTACTTCGCTTTGTTGTTGTAGTACGTAATCGAGTTCAGGTCCTCGGCAAGTTCGTCCTGTGGAACGTTCGCGTAGTCTTTGGCACCGTCGTACTTCTCGAAGAGGTGCTCGGTTTCCGAGTTGACCCGTTCGTCCGTACACTGTGCGGAGAGAATAACGGCGATCAGTAACTCGAGGCGGTCCGCGTAGCGCAACGAAATCGTCGAATCGGGATAGGCTTCTTCGAGGCGGTTGACGACCTCTTCGGCCTGTTCGCCGGTCGATGCCAGTGGGGTTCCCATACCGACGTGATCACAGCCTCGTCGTTTCAGCGTTCGGATTCGGGACGGACCACGGTCTCGGGTGGGGGCCGACCGGTTTCGGGCGGAGGCGATCAAACGAGGGTCCGTGTCAGCCAGTAACCGACCGGACGCGAACGACTGGGCTTAAGTTCCGGCTACGTGAATCGGGTGATATGCAGGATAGAACTTACACGGCCGACGCCGAGCCAGGCGACGACGTCACCGTCGCCGGCTGGGTCCACGAGATTCGGGACCTCGGCGGAATCGCGTTCTTGATTCTCCGGGACGCGACCGGGAAGATACAGATCAAATTCGAAAAAGACGAGATGGACGACGACCTGGTCGAGACCGGCCTCGGTGCCGCCCGCGAGAGCGTCGTGAGCGTCTCCGGTGCGGTCGAAGAGGAACCCCGTGCCCCGACCGGCGTCGAGGTCACGCCGGAGTCGGTCGAGATCGTCTCCGCTGCCGATCCGGAACTGCCGCTCGATCCGTCTGGGAAGGTTGACGCCGACCTCTCGACGCGACTCGACAACCGGACGCTCGATCTGCGAAAAGACCAGGTCCAGGCGGTCTTCGAGATCCGCTCGGAGATCATGCGTGCGGTCCGCGACCGATTCCGTGAGTACCGCTGTACGGAGATCAACACCCCGAAGATCGTCGCCACGGGGACCGAAGGCGGTACCGAACTGTTCCCGATAACCTACTTTGGCGAGGAGGCGTTCATGAACCAGTCGCCACAGCTGTTCAAACAGCTGATCGCCGGCTCGAACGTCGAGCGCGTCTTCGAGATCGGTCCGATCTTCCGCGCCGAAGAACACAACACGCCGCGTCACCTCAACGAAGCTACCTCGATCGATTTCGAGGGCGCGTTCTGTGACGAAGCCGACGCGATGGACGTCGCTGAGGGCATCGTCACGGCCGCCTACGAAGCCGTCGTCGAGAACTGTAGCGACGAACTCAAGGCGCTCGGTCTCGAGGACGACTTTGCGGTTCCGGACGGCGAGTTCCCGCGAATCAGCTACGAGGAAGCCATCGAACGAATCAACGCGACCGGCGAACTCGACGATCAACTGGTCTGGGGTGACGACCTCTCGACGGAAGCCGAACGAGCGCTCGGACAGGACGTCGGCGGCCACTATTTCGTCACGGACTGGCCAAGCGAGATCAAGCCGTTTTACATTCAGGATCACGACGACGATCCCGACCTCTCCACCGGCTTCGACCTGATGCATCCGCGCATGGAACTGGTGTCCGGTGGACAGCGCGAACACCGCCACGAGAAACTCATCGAAGGCTTCGAACAGCAGGGACTCGATCCCGATCAGTTCGAGTACTACACGAAGATGTTCAGATACGGCATGCCGCCCCACGCCGGCTTCGGACTTGGCGGCGAGCGCCTCGTCATGACGCTCCTCGGCCTCGAGAACATTCGCGAAGCCGTGCTCTTCCCACGGGATCGTCAGCGACTGAGCCCGTAACGGAAGCGTTTCGAGGCGACCAATCGTCCTGATATCTCTGTGCGAGCATCCGTCTCGAGCGACCGCGATCCAGTCGTGGACACCGGTGAGTACGACGGCAGTGGATTCAATGGACTGGACCCAGTAGCTGGCTCGAGCACGATCGCTCGAGGATATCCGATGACCAATGAGTACGACGACGAGAGACCGACGACGGACCTGATCGACGAATCGGACGCGATCGACGAGTTCGGATTACCGAACGCGGCGGAGACCGCCGCCTCGATGGTTGGCAACGGTCTGGACGAACGAACTGTCGCGCTGGCAGCCGGCGGCGTCGTTCTCCTATCCGCGCTTCGATCGCTGAGACGGCGACGGCTCGGCGCGGTTCCGAAGACGATCGCCGGCGGTGCGCTGGTCGGCTACGGCCTCCGGGCGCGTCGGTCGGTGGAGGAAGCGACGACCGACTCGAGTACTGAGATGGAGTCTGCGGCGGCCGACGAGGAGTCGCGGATCGAGTTCACCGAGGCGACCGAGGAATCCGAACCGCGATCGAAGCCGACACTGGAGGCGGACGATACACGAGATCCGCGACGAAACACCGACGACGATCGCGTCTCGATCGACGTCTCCGATTCAGCAACGGCCGACGAAGTCGGTGAAGCGGCGGGTCCCGATCCCGAACAGGCCCAGCCGACGCAGACCGATTCGATCGAACCCGAGGAAACGCCGGACGAGGACACACCTCATTCGACCGGCGAATCCGCCGACGGATCGGATGGAAACGACGATCCCGAACACGCCGATGGAGCCGACTCGACCGACGCCGGTCCGGACGAATCCTGAGAGAGCCACCGGCTACGAGCAGTTTTCGGCGGCGGTTGATTCTGCGATCTCGAGCGCCGTTCCGTCTGCGAACGAATCGGCGGCGAACACCGAGTAGTGACGACCGTCACACGACCACTCGAGTTCGGTTCCCTGGTCGGTCTCTTCGATCCTTCCGGTGGCGGTCTCGACGGTGATTTCCGTCCCGTCGGCCGCGAACTCGCGGGGACCGTCGCTGGTAGTCACCGACACCGTTCCGTCTTCGTCGCGGTAGAACAACGACACCTGCGTGCGATTTTCGTCCGGAAACTCGTAGCTGCGTATTCCGTCGCGTTCGACGGTTTCGGGAAGCGACGACCGGTCGGGTTCGGCAACCGCGAACGGAACCGCCTCGGTCGCCGCCTCGACGGTCTCGTGGTGATCGATCACCGGCAATGCGATCTCTTCGACGGCGTCATCTTCGCTGGTTTCTCCGTTTTCGCCATCTCCGATCCCGGATACCGTCGACGGATCGAACTCGAACAGATCGTCCTCGAGTCCCGGTTCGACCGCGAGGTTCCGGTAGGTGGTCTCGAGTTCTATTTCGTCTCCGTCGAGGTGGTGGCGGACGGGAAACAGCGTCTCTTTATCCAGCCAGATCTCGATCCGCTCGATCCCTCGATCCTCGATGTCTCGTTCGCTCGTTTCGAGTGGAATAACGTACTCGGTGTCTCCGACGAGAACGTCGACGGATCGCTCGACCGTCTCGTTTTCCGGCGGATCGAAGACGAGTCGGTACGTTTCTCGACCCTCGATCGTCGTCTCTTCGCGTTCTGTGAGCGTGTAACGGTCGCTTTCGACGTATCGCGTCTGTTGGGTGTAGAGCCCGTCGAGGATCGACGGCTGATTCGGATCGATCTCGAGGCGCTGGACGGAACCCGTCTCGCTGTCGTGAGACCATCGCGACTGTCCGTCTACGACGACGACGTGCGTTCCGTCTGTGCTTTCGACTCGACTGGTACCGTCCGTACGGTACCAGACGTTTTCCTCGCGAACCGTCGTTTCACCGTCGATCGACGACCGAACCTCGAGCGTCGCCGCGATTTCGTCCGGCGGTCCTTCGCTTGCGAACCGTTGTTCGAGGTCCGTTTCGAGACCGTCGTCGCCGGGAACCGCGACGCAGCCGGCCAGAAGGAAGATCGTCCCGAGAACTAGGAGGGGGACGACGAACCGACGAGCAGGGGTGTTCGGGGACACACTCACCACTAACGTCGGTGAATTGTTATATAACCAATCGATTCCGGTCCGGAACGAATCACTAGGGATGTCTCGACGTAACGGTAACTCATCGTCGGTGTGCTATCCCCGGGAGCCGAACCCGCGCGCGAACAGCTTCGTGACGTAGCTCAGAACCAACAGCGTGAGGACGAGTCCGCCGAGTGCGTAGGGGTGAAAGCCGTAGATCGCCTCGCGGACCGCATAGCCAATCACGAGCAGCCCCATCACGACCGCGGTGACGCCGATCCAGCGGGAGGCGTAGGTCGGATCGACCGACTCGTCGTAGTCCGCATGGAGGTCGGCACGGCCGTGAACGCCGATCAGGTAGCCGAGTCCGAGTATCGCGAGTCCACAGACGAACCAGACCGCCGCGCCGATGTAGTTCGGATCGATCATCTCCGGCGAAACTGGGTCGACCTGGCGAATAAGTCCGCCGATGACGATTGGAGTGCAGGTGATTGGTGCTCCGAGCGGTCTCCCACTCGCGGTATACGCCGTCAACTGCTGTTTCGCGCCCCCGTCGTACTTTCGCCAAGAGATCCACGCTCTCTTTTCGTATACAAAAGATATTTTCCCGTCGGAGCAAAACGAATACGCATGAGTACCCAGGCGACGGAAGATCGCATCCTCGAGGTTCTCGAATCGGATGCGCAGGCGTCCTACGCTGAGATCGCTGATCGGGCGAACGTCTCGAAGCCGACGGTTCGAAAGTACATCAAACAGCTCGAAGAGGACGGCGTTATCGTCGGCTACTCGGCGGATATCGATCCGAAGAAACTCTCGAGCCAGACGATCGCACTGGTCGGTCTCGACGTCGCCAGCGAGCGCTATATCGAAGCGACGAAAGCGCTGAAAGAGTACGACGAAATCGAGGCGCTCTACAGCTCGAGTGGCGATCACATGCTGATGGCCGAAGTTCGGGCCGCCGACGGCGACGAACTCGGGGAGATAATCTCCGATGAGCTACTCGAGATCGATGGCGTCACCGCCGCACATCCGTCGTTCTTGCAAGAACGATTGAAGTAACGAACCGACTGCTCGATTCCGTCGTCTCGTTCCGCCGATCGTCGTTCGAACTCTCGTTTCTCGGCCGACACCTCGTTCGAGTTCGGTTTTCCAGCGTCGACGTTCCGTCCGGAGTCTGTCTCTCGGTTCAGTGTTTAGCTCCCGAGACGATGCCGGGAGTTTTTGCTTCGGCTTCCGTAGGGAACGTATATGCCGTCGTACGACCGGCGGACGATCATCGATGCACCGCTTCAGGACGTCTGGCAGTTTTACTCTCGCGCCTCCGGACTCGAAGACGTCACGCCCGACTGGGTCGACCTTCGGGTCGAATCCGTAATCGGTTCCGACGGTCGACTGGGTCCCGACGTTCTCGAGCCCGGATCGGAGCTTTCGGTGTCGATCCGTCCGTTTGGCCTGGGCCCGCGCCAGTACTGGCTCTCGGTCATAACTGAGCGCGAACGCGCCGACGGCGCGGCGTACTTTCGCGACGAACTCGAACACGGACCGTTCGACGAGTGGGTGCACACGCACAGCTTCTTCGCCCACGGCGACCGGACGGTCCTGCGAGACGAGATCGAGTACGAGCTTCCGCTCGGCCCGCTCGCGCGATTCGGTAGGCCGTTCTCTCGGATCGGCTTCGAGGCGATGTTTCGGGCACGCCATCGATTGACGAACGAACAGCTTGGATAACGATCCAGGGGTCCGTTGGGTATCGATGGATTCGATGTCCCAACCACGCCGGTTTTGACGGTCGGGACGGTACCTCCGAGTATGACCGGACTCGAGAGCGAGCCGCTGGTCCGACGCCGATTCATCGGGGCGATCGGGACGGGGACCGCTGTCTGCTTCGCGGGCTGTCTGGGGGAGAACGGTAGCGGCGACGATCACGGCGACCACGCCACCCACGACGACCACCAAAACGGCGACGGTGGAGAAAATCAGTTCGAGACGAGCCTCGAGCATCCGGGGAACGAGCCGATCGAGTTTGCCGACGACCTGCGATGTCCGGTGTGTAACATGGTACCGGCGCAGTATCCCCAGTGGCAGAGTCAGCTCGCACACGAAAACGGGGACGGCGCGGTCTTCGATACGCCCGGCTGTCTGTTCGCCTACTACGCCGTTCCGCCCACGGATTCGCCCGTCACCGCCGTGTGGGTGACCGACTTCGAATCGGGTGACCTCATCGATGCGACCGAGGCACACTTCGTGATCGTCACGGACGAAACCGCCGTCACCGGAGAAGTGATGGAGATCAACCCGAGGCCGTTTGCGGATCGCGACGACGCCGTGGCGTATCTCTCGGAGTGGGACACGGAAGAGCTAACCGAGGACGACATCATCGGTCTCGAGGACGTCGATCGGGAGGTCGCCGCAATCTATCGGGGGAACCGGCTTCCCGACGAGTGACGATCGCCGACATCCTCGCCGTTCGCTGGCGAGCGCCCCCCGTTTTGCAGTGAGAAAGCGAGAGTTTACGTAGGGAAAGGCGACCAGTGCCGGCGATGTCCGTCAGGCGAGTTACCATCGTCGTCGCGGCCGCTCTCTTACTGTTGACCACTCTCGCCACCGGCGTTCCTTCGACGGCACCCACCGCGGATCGACCTCTCGCGAGTCCGGCTACGGGCCCGACCGGTCCCGGATGTGTCCCTGCTCACGAGACGTCAGCCGAAACCGACCTCGAGTCTGTACGCGTTGTCGAGCTCTACCCGAATCCGACGACCTTCAACAATGCCGGCGAGTTCGTCGTTCTCGAGGCACCACCGGAGACGGACCTCGAGAGCTGGACGCTCACCGACGGTCACACGACCGCCGAATTTCCAAACGTGACGGTTTCGGGCCGCATCGCGGCGAGTACCGAGCCGGAGATCACGGACGAACTGACGGACGATCCAGTCCTCGGGCTCGACGGCGCGATCCGGCTCGCAGTCGACGGCGACGAACTCGAACTCCGGAACGGGACGGAGACGGTCGATGCGGTGGCCTACGACGAGGCACCCCTCGCCCAGCGCTGGCACCGAACCAGCGACGACCTCGACGGGGACGGACGCTGGACACCGCGGGATGGTACCTGTTTCTCGACCGCTCGGATCGACGCCGAGACGGCGACGACGTTCGTCCTTCCCGATTCGCCGGCGGTTCCACTCGAGACGATTCGAGACGCGGACGACCGACTCTTGCTCGCGGGGTATACGCTTACCTCTCCGGCAGTCGAAACGGCGCTCGTCGAGGCGTCCGATCGCGGCGTCGAAGTCGCCGTCCTCCTCGAGTCCGGGCCCGTCGGGGGAACGCCGGCAGCGACCGGTTCGATGATCGAGAGGCTCGAAGATGCAGGCGTCGAGGTTCGGATGATCGGCGGCGAGGGAGCGCGCTATCGGTTCCACCACCCAAAGTACGCGGTCGTCGACGATCGAGTTCTGGTCACGAGCGAAAACTGGAAGCCGTCGGGAATCGGCGGCGAATCGAGTCGAGGCTGGGGCGTCAGGATCGGAGACGAGTCCCTCGCTACGGAGCTCGAAACGGTATTCAGGGCCGATTTCGAGGGGTGGGACACCCAGTCCGGATCGACGTTTCGCCAGAGTGCAACGTTCGTCGAGAACGACGGTGTCTCGAGTCCGTCCGAGTTCGAGACGGTCCACGAGGCGGCGACGGTCCCAGTCGACTCCGTCGAGTTACTGGTGGCTCCGGACAACGCCGACCGACGGCTCGCGGAGCTACTCGCCGATGCGGACGACGAAATCCTCGTCAAACAGGCCAGTATCGCAGACGACGTCGTCGTGCTCGAGGAAACGCTCGCGGCCGCGCGTCGCGGCGTCGACGTGCGGATTCTGCTCGATTCGACGTGGTACAACGAAGACGAAAACGCCGCACTCGCGGACGACCTCGAAGCCATCGCCGCCACCGAAGGGCTCTCGCTCGAGGCGAAACTGGTCGAGGATAGCGATCGGTTCGAGAAAGTTCACGCCAAGGGGGTCGTCATCGACCGCGAAATCGCCGTCGTCGGCAGTGCGAACTGGAACGACAACGCCTTCGAGAACAACCGCGAGGTCCTCGTGGCGCTCCACAGCGGGGCGGCCGGTGAGTACTTCGCGGCCGTCTTCGAGGCCGACTGGAACGGCGGCGTCTGGTCGCTTCCGATCGAGCTCAGTGTCACAGTCGTCGCTTTGCTGGTCGGTGCGGCGCTCCTCGGTCGGCGGTACGTTCGGTTCGGGGATCGAAATCCCTGACGGTCATCGCGCTGAGCGGCCACGGCGGAGGCTGCTTTCGACTCAGTTCGCCGGTCCACAGACCTCGAGGCGCTCACAGCAGTCGCGTTCCGGATCGAAACAGTCCGGACACTCCGCGGGTCGGTCGATGATCGTGTCGAGGCGCTCTGCGACCGTATCGTCGATGACGCTCTCGAGAGTTCGCGCCTCGTCGCGAAACTCCGCGACTTCGAGAACGTTCGTGAGAAACCGCTCGATGATGCAGTAGGTCTGTAAGGCGTTGTGGGCTCGCTCGAGGCCCTCGTCGGTGAGACTCGCTCCCTTGTATTTTTCGTGTTCGACGAACCCCCGGTTCTCGAGCTTACCGATCATCTCGTTGACGCTTGCCGGACTAACACCGAGGATGTCCGCGAGGGTTCCAGTCGATGCCGGCCCTTCGTCCATGCGCTGTGCGAGGTAGATCGCCTTGAGGTATTGGTCTGCAGTGTTCATCGCATCCCTCCGCCGGAGGCGTGGCCGTTGCCGGTCGTATTCGCCGCTCGCCCGTTCATGCTCGATGCTCCATGATCTCGGTGACTTCCTCGGCCCCTTCTTTCTCCTCGGTGCGAATCTCCGACAGCGTCTCGAGAAGCCGGTCCCGGTCGATGGCGAACTCGACGTCGGAGGCTTCGATCGCATCGATCAGATCGTCGTAGAACTTGTAAGCCGTTTCCTCGTTACAGAGCTGATCGTAGAGAACGCCGTCGGTATCCTCGGGTGGGCCGTACTGTGCATCGACCAGCGCATTGATCTCCTCGTAGGCGACGGTTTCGGCGTCGAGGTCGTCGATCAGCGCCTCCAAGCGCTCGCGATGGTCGGCCGACTCGGATGCGGCTTCGACGAGCAACTCGCGAATCTCGTCGTCGACTGCATCCCGCTGTTCGGGGGGGAGCGACTCGAGGTGGTGGGCGGCGCGTGACTCGACGACTTCCTCGAGAACGACGCCGATCTGGAGGAGTCGAGCGAGCTGGTGATCGCTCGAGACACGCTGTCCCATACTCATGCGTACGCTTCGGTGTGCCTCTTATTTAACTTCCTGCATCTTCTCCGGCGGTAACGATCGGGGATCGGACCGTCTCGACTCTCGTGGGGGTGCGATATCGCTGACCGCCACCAATAGCACTGATCATCACGAATCAGCACGGGCCGCCACTGGTCGGCTGTCGAGCGCCAGTCGGGATCGGTTGGTTCCAACCGTCGGCGGTGAACGCACCGCTTTTGGGTGTTCCGTGACTACCGCCGGTATGAACCTCACCAACCGACCCCGGCGGCTCCGACAGGACCGGGTTCGCGATCTGGTCAGCGAAACGACCCTCGAGCCCACGGATCTCATCGCGCCGGTGTTCGTCGATGCGACGACTGACGAGCGGATCCAGATCGAGTCGATGCCCGGCCACGAGCGCGTCCCGATCGACGAGAGCGTCGACCGCGTCGAGGGCGTCCTCGAGACGGGTGTCGAGGCCGTCATGCTGTTCGGGATCCCCTCTTCGAAGGACTCGGCGGGGAGCCGTGCCTGGGCAGACGACGGCGTTATTCAGGACGCAGTTCGGCGGATAACGGCCGAAACCGACGCGTACGTCATCACCGACGTCTGTCTCTGTGAGTACACCGAACACGGCCACTGCGGGCCGCTCGAGCCGGGCCTCGCGGACGAGAAAGGAGGTGGGACTGCGGATCACGGCTCTCGGGAATCCACCCTGACCGTCGACAACGATGCGACGCTCGAGTCCCTCGAGAAGATCGCCGTCTCACACGCCGAGGCGGGATCGGATATGATCGCACCCAGCGGGATGATGGACGGGATGGTCGCGGCGATCAGACGCGGCCTCGACCGGGCCGGCTTCGAACACGTTCCGATCATGAGCTACGCGGCGAAGTACCAGAGCGCTTTCTACGGGCCGTTCAGGGACGCAGCCGACGGTGCGCCCGAATTCGGTGGTCGTCGACACTACCAGATGGATCCGGCGAACGCACGCGAGGCGATGCGGGAGGTCGAACTGGACGTCGACCAGGGTGCTGACGTCCTGATGGTCAAACCCGCGCTTCCCTACCTCGACGTTGTCCGGGACGTCAGCCGGGAGTTCGACCATCCCGTCGCCGCCTACAACGTCTCCGGCGAGTACGCCATGCTGTGTGCTGCCGCCGACAAGGGCTGGCTCGACCTCGAGGAGGTCGCACTCGAGTCGCTGGTGTCGATCAAACGCGCCGGTGCAGACCTGATCCTGACGTACTTCGCGGAAGACGTCGGTCGATCGCTCTAGTCGCTGATAGCGCAGCTTTGACGGCCGAACCGTGTTCGGATGCGATCGAATTTCGCACGTATTCGGACGAACGTCCATTGTATTGGCCGACTGACTACTGGAGGGGCAATATCTGCCGCGCGTGGAGACGAGCGAGCCACTGTGGCCCACAAGTCGTGCTTTGTAACCGAGTAGAACTCCTCATCCAGGATCGTCGTGGTTTACGAATCCACAATATATAACCGCCACTCGAAAGAGACTCGAGATTGAATACCATAATATGCCTTATATCACCTTTGAATCTGGACGCCATTCCCTAATATGGGTGATTACTGGACGTATATTAACGCTAACCCTTATATGGAGCTAGTTCATCAGCACCAGACGTGATTCAGAAGACAACCATGGCTGAAAGAAGCTTGTTCGTGGACAAACGTCTACCAAATTGTACCGATACGAAAACTCTCACGGAGGGATCGAGCTGATGGATCCGATTTTCCTGCAGGTCGAGACCGCCGACCTCGAGCAACTCGCCACCGGAATGAATCTGATGTGGGCGCTGACGGTCACGTTCCTCATCTTCTTCATGCACGCGGGATTCGCGATGCTCGAGGCCGGCCAGGTCCGTTCGAAGAACGTCGCGAATCAGCTGACGAAGAACATGCTGACCTGGGCGGTCGGAATCTTCGTGTTCTTCGTCATCGGGATGGGGATTTCGAACAACGTCGGTTCGGCACTGGGCGGCGGCGACGCCAGTCCGCTGACGATGTTCGGTGAAGGATCGTTCGACTGGGCGATGTGGCTCTTCAGTGCGGTGTTCGCGATGACGGCCGCGACGATCGTTTCCGGTGCGGTCGCCGGTCGCGCGAAGCTCCGTGCGTACGTCACGTACACGTTCTTGCTCGCGGGAGTCATCTACCCGGTCGTCGCGGCAATGGTCTGGTACGCTCCCGGTGGAACGCCGATCCTCGAGAGTCTGGGCTTCGCTGACTTCGCGGGCGGAATGGTCGTCCACGGCGTCGGCGGTGTCGCCGGGCTGACCGCAGCCTGGGTTCTCGGTGCACGCATGGACAAGTACAACAGCGACGGAAGCGTCAACATCATTCCCGGCCACTCGATGACGTTCGCGGTGCTCGGAACGTTGATCCTCTGTTTCGGCTGGTTTGGCTTCAACGTGGGGACGGCCGCGACGGTCATCAACCCGGAGACGTTCGAACTGGCTGACTTCGATTACGTCGGGAGCATCGCGATGGTCACCGCACTCGGAATGGGACTTGGCGCACTCGGTGCGTCAGTCGTTTCGATCGCGATGAACGGCAAAGTCGATACGCTGTACGTCGCAAACGGCATGCTCGCCGGCCTCGTCGGCGTCACCGGACCGACGGACCTCATCACGCCGATGGGTGCGATCGCGATCGGCTTCCTCGCAGGCGCACAGCTGCCGATCGTCTTCAAGCTCGTCGACGAAAAGCTCAAGATCGACGACGTCTGCGCCGTCTTCCCGGTCCACGGGACCGCGGGGATGCTCGGGCTGATCATCTACCCGCTCTGGTCGCTCGAGGGATCTGCGATCGGCGGCGGCGTGATCGCCGGGGGCATTCTCTCGATCGAAGCGAGCGCGTTCGCGCCACAGATCATCGGCGTCGCGGTCATCACCGTTTGGACGGTGCTCGCGACCGCAGCCGTCTGGGGTGCGTTCAAAGCGATCGGACAAGCTCGAGTCACGACCGACCACGAGCGTGACGGTCTCGATCTGTCCGAACACGGCGTCGATACCTACCCCGAGTTCGGTCAGCCGGACGTCGCAACGGACGGCGGCCACGCGACCGACGACAAGATCATCCGCACTGACGGCGGTGAACCGAACGACGGCGAACTGAAGATGGTTACGGCAGTCGTTCGCCCGGACCGTCTCGGTGCAGTCAAGAAGTCGCTGGCCGAGGTCGGCGCACCGTCGCTGACCGTCACCAACGTCTCCGGACGCGGCTCACAGCCCGCAAAGAAGGGTCAATGGCGCGGCGAGGAGTACACGGTCGACCTTCACCAGAAGGTTAAAATCGAGTGCGTCGTCGCTGACATCCCCGCTGGTGACGTCGTCGACGCGATCGCGGACGCTGCGAACACCGGCGAACCGGGCGACGGCAAGATCTTCGTCCTGCCGGTCGAGAGCGCCCACCAGGTCAGAACGGGTAAAACCGGTCAGGACGCGGTCTAACGACCCTCGGAGGGGTTTCGGCGGCAGTCGTCGCGCTCTCCCGACCCGATAGCTGACGTTCGATCCGAAGCTGAGGTTCGATCCGATTTTCGTCGCGCGCGGTTTCACGACATTCGTCGATAGAGAGCTCGCCGTCAGCGAGTCGATCCCGGTCCCCGCGGCCGATCTCATCGCTGAATACCACAACGATTCCTCGAGGATCATCGATCGACCTCGGTACTACTTTGCCGTCCCAACGCGAACGGGGATCGTATGAACCACGACAATTCGCGTACCCTGTACGATCGAGCGCTCTCGGTGATGCCGGGCGGCGTCAACTCCGCGGTTCGTGCGGCGATCGAACCCTATCCGTTTTTCGTCCGGAGAGGTGCCGGCGGACACGTCGTCGACGCGGACGGGAACCGGTACATCGACTGGGTGATGGGTCTCGGACCGCTGTTGCTGGGTCACGATCTGCCCGAATCCGTCCGCGCCGGAATTCAGCGAAACGCAAGCGAGGGACCGATGTACGGTACCCCAACGGAGATCGAAGTGGATCTCGCGGAGTTCGTCGTCCGGCACGTTCCGAGCGTCGAGAAGATCCGATTCGTCAATTCGGGAACCGAGGCGACGGTCTCGGCCGTTCGACTCGCCCGTGGCTACACCGGCCGGAACAAGATCGTCGTCATGCACGGTGGCTACCACGGGGCCCAGGAGTCGACGCTGGTCGGCGGCGATGCCGAGAATCCGTCGCCGTCATCTGCCGGAATCCCACAGTCGTTCGCAGAACACACCGTTCCGGTTCCGTTCAACGACGAAGACGCGATCCGCGACGTCTTCGACGCCCACGGCGACGATATCGCCGCCGTCCTCACTGAACCGATCCTCGGCAACTACGGGATCGTCCACCCCGAAGAGGGGTACCACGAGTTCCTTCGCCAGATCACGGACGAGCACGGCTCGCTGTTGATCTTCGACGAAGTGATCACCGGGTTCCGCGTCGGTGGCCTCGGCTGTGCACAGAGCGAGTTCGGCGTCACACCCGATCTCACCACGTTCGGCAAGATCATCGGCGGCGGCTTCCCCGTCGGCGCGATCGGTGGTCGCGCCGACATCGTCGAACACTTCGCACCGACGGGTGACGTCTTCCAGGCCGGCACCTTCTCCGGCCATCCAGTAACGATGGCCGCCGGCCTCGAGACCCTCCAGTTCGCCGCCGCGAACGACGTCTACGACCACGTCAACGGACTGGGCGACCGCCTCCGCCGAGGACTGTCGGATATCGTTGCCGATCAGGCACCGAGCTACACCGTCACGGGGACCGACAGCATGTTCAAAGTGATCTTCACGCGAGACGGCCCCGGAAAGGAATCGCTCGAGGAGCAATGCGACGCCGGCTGTCGGCAACATCCGACCTGTCCGCGCTACGACTACTGTCCGAAGAACGCGGCCGACGTAAAAGACGCCGAGACCGAACGCTGGCGGCGCATCTTCTGGGGCGAGATGAAAGATCAGGGAATCTTCCTCTCGCAAAACCAGTTCGAGTGTCAGTTCGTCAGCTACGGTCACACCGACGACGACGTCGAGGAAACGCTCGAGGCGTACAAAGACGTGCTGTGAGGCGCGTCCTCTCGAGTGACACGTCCGCTATCACACTGTCCGTCACGCGATCTACCACGCCGACTCCGACGGCACCCCTCGCACCGACGATCGGCGCGGAGGTCTTCACTCTCGGTATTCTATCCGCTTCGACGAGACGATGACTCGAGTGTTGACACCCACAGACGAAGTTGACTGGGTGCGCCTCATCGAACGGCTTCTCTATCTCTTTCCGCCGGTGATCGGCGTCGGTCTCGTCGGCGTCCTCCGGGAGGCCGACCCCGGCGTCCCGGGCCTCGAGCGAGGACTGTTGCTCGTCGGAACCTTCGGCTACACCGTCCTGACGCTGGCTCTCGCGATCGCCCTCTACGCTGACGCCCGGCGCGTCCGCCACAGAGCAGGTGCAAGCGGCCACTGGAAGCCTCGACCGTGGTTGAACGCCCTGTTCGCGCTGTTGTGGGCACCGGTCGCGGGTGTGTTCTACCTCTCCCGGCGTCACAACCGTTTTGGCACTCGCGCCGGGTGGTCGGGCTGGTGGCTGGTAATCGCCGCGTCGTTCGCGGCGACGATAATCGGGTTCTCGATGGCATTGATCGCGGTCGTCTTCGCCGTTCCGGGATTGCTTCCCACGGCTATCGGCTTCGCCGGAGCGATTGCCTTCGGCGCATTTCCGATCGCGATCTACCAGGACTCCGCCTACGTCTGTCTCGAGGGGAACTCCTGGCAACCCAACCCCGGCCTGTATCTGGGACTCGCGTTTCTCAGCCTGTCGATACCGCCGTTGCAGCCCCTCGTTGCCGGCTATTATCTGTTTCGACGACGCCTTGCGCTTCGATAAGAGGTTCGACCACTCGAGGATCCACGACGGGTCTCGAGTGCGAATCCACACTGCTTATGCCAGTTGATCTTCGATTCGTACTCGAGGGCACGTAGCTCAGTCTGGAAAGAGCGTCGGACTTCTAATCCGACGGTCGTGGGTTCAAATCCCATCGTGCCCGTACGAAAATTATCGTCTCAGTGCCCCTCGAGCATATTTAGCCATGAGTGGCTCACTGGACGAAATTCGGCCGATCTTCAGGTCCGGTTTCACTCTGAGAATCCGGATCCCGTTCAACAGTTGAACACCCCCCTTCGCAGTCTGGCGGTTTTTGTTGTCGGATGTTCGTCGAGGTGGTCTGCGTGAGTTTCACGCCTCTGACGTCGGCCGAGACATCCGCCTGTCGACACTGTGGAGCCCATATTACCAACCAGTTTGCGCGCGTCTTCGGTGACGATCGCGATCGCGCCCACCGTTGCGGCGAGTGCGACAGCTACGCCCGACTGAGCCGGGGCTCTGCCGCCGGACTCGAGGTACCGATCCCGGATCCAGAGACGTCACTCGGTCGCCACGGAGGTGAGCCAGATGCGTGAGTCGCTGTTCGTCCCTGCGAGCGAACTGTACGACGTCTCGAGCGGAACGTCCGTCGTCCATCCTGCTCACCAGGCGACCGACGCCGACGTTCGCCGTGCCCTCGAGAATCGAGGTGAAGTCGCATGAGCGGGGAATCCTCGAGCGAAACTTACCGAATCAACGGCGACCAGATCCCGGTCGAACAGGTTGACGAGTTCGACGGTGACCGAATTCTCTCGACTGACGTAACCAGGGCTGTTAACGAAGGATTCGACTTCACGGATATTTGGCGTCATGCGTCCGTAGAAGTCGAGAACGACGGAGAGACTTTTACCGCGACCGTCGTTGCGTGCGAGATCGAACACGGAATGGGCGCGATCAGGCTGACTGACATCGAGGAAAACAAAATCGAAGTCGCCGGGCATGAGGTGTACGCTACCCAAAAAAGCATTCTTCCATGTCCTGTCTGTGAGTCGAGTCGAGAGGTGTACTATCTCGGCTCGAGGAATTCGCTCACCGCTGGCGACGAGCCCAGGTCCTACACGGTTTCCGGATGGGTGTGTCCAGAGTGTGAATCGACTCTTGAGGTAACGGACGAAGATCTGAGAAACGGCTCGGGGAACGTAGCATGGGCGGACGTGATCGTTCGGTCACGACAGCTGGGAGGTGAGCGCAATGTCGAGTGACGGGACTGATCGTTGTCTCGTCACCGTCGAAAGTGGGGGTCACAGAGGAGAATGGCTCAAAATGGTTGCCTGTCCGATCCCACACTGCGATGCAGTCATGGGGGAGGACTACGAACGGTTTTCGTGTCATCTTGCCGCCGAACACGGTCCTGAAGACATCGGCTTGTCGTCTGACGGACGCCGCGTCGCAACGGATGGCGGTACGTCGTCAAGCGATACTGACCGCGGAAAGTGCGCCTACTGCCGGGGCAAAATCATAGCATCAGAGCCGAGACGCACGGACGACGGCCTTTGCTGCTGGCAGTGCTGGCAGTCAGTAGACGCGGCTACTGATCGCTCGTTCGCAAAATCTGAGAACTCGAGCGGAAACGGAGGGGGTTCGCGATGAGCCGCCTTGTCGAATCCGACGAGTGTGAGCGGTGTGAGGCGTTCGTTCCAGCAACGCGCCGCCTTTGCCCAGAGTGTGCTCGCGAAGTCCGCCGCGCTCGAGGTGGTCCGCTGTGAGTTCTCGCACGTCGGAACTCGAGAGTCCAAAAGCGAGCGGTGACGCGCTCGAGGCCGAGCTGGTCCAGACGATCGACGCCCTGGAGTACGTCGGTGATCGGACCGCAACGTGGCACGATGCCCGAACGACCACACTTCTCGAGCCGGAACTGAGTCTCCTGTTCTACGGGATCGTCGTCGTCGAGGCGGACGTTCCGGTCGAAATCAAAGGATGTCAGATCGAGACGAGCAACGGAGCCAGATCGACTCGCGGCCGCTTCTACGTCAAGCGAAACGCTCACCAGCAGTTGCTCGAGGCGGCGGGGATGTATCTCTTCGTCGTCTACGTTCCCCGACCGGGATTGCCACAGGTCGCTCGCGCGGTCGTGCCGGCGACGATCGTCGACGAACTGCTCTCCGATCGGTGGTACGACGTCGGCGGTTCGCGCTCAGAAAACGAGGTGGCGAAACTCGCCTGGTCGCACGTCATCGATCCGACGAACGTCGATCCGTCGACCGCGACGGGTGGTCGTCCGTGAGTTCCGACGTCGATCGTGGCGATCGCGATCTCCATGCTGAACTCGAGAGTCCATCAGCGGGACAGCGTGGCGTTCCCGTCGATGCGATTTGCGTGGGCTGTGGGCGGACGCGCGTCAAACGAGCGTCGCTCGCGGAGATGGACCAGAGCCCCGCCGTCGATCCAGCGACGCTCAAGGCGACGGACCTCACGTCGTTCAAGCACGTCTGTCACCCGTGCGGGAGTGCGACGTGGTGGAATCCCGTCGCTGTACTCTCCGGCTTGCTCGAGTCGGAGCGAGGTGACTAACGGTGTCACAGATCGCGACGACGCCCCACGAGATCGAGGGCCGCTGGAAGTGGCCCGACTGGGGCCGCGGGCCGTACGACGCGCTCTCGTCGGTCATGCTCGGCCCGCCCTTCGAAGGCTACCTCGAGATGACCGTCGACGTCGACGGCGAGCCCTGGCTCGTGAAGGTTTCGTACAGCAAGTCCGGGTTCGCTCCCCGACTGTCCGACGGGATCAATGCTGAACGCCTCTACGAGTGGGACATCGTGGGCCGTGGGCCGGGAGAGAAGAAAGCCTCGTACAACATTTCGCCACGATTCCCGAATATGCGTCACTGGGAAACCGGCGAGCCGATCCAACTTCCCTGGGAAAACCAGGTCGGTGACGTCGACGGCGTCGACGTCGAGTTCCACACCAGTAACATCGAAGCCGAACGCGGCCTCGAGCTACTGCCGGAGTTCTTCACGTCGATCTTCGAGGAAGCGAACGAACGAATTTACTCGGAGTACTTTCGAACGACGCCACACTCAGCCAGTCGAATGTGGGCGTACGAGCGCTACGTCCGAATCCGGCGCGAATGGGCTGAAACGCTCTCGTCGGCGGGAGTGCTCCAGAAGATCGCGCTCTACCTTTCCGACCTGGAGGGAATCAAAGCCGACCTCCACATCAACAACAAGGAAGTGATCAACCACCAGAATCGCCTCGTTCTCGATCCGGCGTCGGCCGGTGAACTGCTTCCCGGTCACACCTACGGCCGCAAATTCGAGATCTACCAGCTGAAAGATCCGGATGCGGTTTCGAAGGATCACCCGTCGTACCACCCGAAAGTCGAGGTGCTGGTGAACAAGAAAATAAACGACGGCGAGGCATGGGCGTGGGCCGATCGTGACGAGGTCACCGAGCAGATCGACGAAATGCTGTTGAACGCGCTCCACTGGGAAGATATCCCGCTCTCGCCCGACGGGAACGGCGTCTATATCCCCGACGATCACTTCGACGCCGTCGCTCGAGAGAAGCAAGTGGAGCTGTACGAAGATCCGACGCCCCGCCTCGAGGCGAAGACGGATCACCTGTTGATGACGACGCTTCGAGACATGGGTGAGACGGCTGGTGCGGTCACCGAAAAGACCGCGACCGACGGCGGGACGACCGTCGACGATCTCGCTGACGAGCTGGGGAAACATCCCGCGACGATCTACCGCGCGATCGAGGAACTCGACGAAATTCTCACTCTCGATCAGGGACACGTCTCGTTCCGAGTCCGGAAATATCACGAGGAACTGCGAAAACTCGTCGAATCCGCCGAGTACGCCATCGAAGGCTTCGCGGACCGGATTCAACACGTGATGGGACTGGCCGATCACATCGCAGAGTCATCGCCCTTCCAACAGTGGCTCGTCGAGAACGGGGCCGAGATCGCATACGACGAGAACGGAGAGCCGAAACGGGTGCGTATCGAGACGATTCTCTCCGAGCTGAAAGCCAGCCGTTTCGAGAACGTCCAGACGATCGCCGCCGAGGCCATAGAGAAGTGGCGCAAGTCAGGGAACGATCCGTCGCTCCTGCGACGATCACAGCTCTCCTGGCAGACACCAGACGGTGGCACCGAGGTCGGATACGTCGGGACGGTCGCGGATCGCTGAACCAGCCACGATAGTGGCAACGCTGTTCAGACTCCTGTTTTCGACAACTCAGATTGTTCTACAGTCGTGACTGTTCAAGTTCAGTTGTAGTCCCGGCCTCGAGGCCCCGGTCGTCGACGCGATCGCGCCGGGACGCCTTCGGGGTCGTTTCGCGCTTCGCGCGAACGCCCCCTTGGCGGGTGTCCCCAAGGGGACAGCGCCAAAAAATTACAACGCCCTCTCGCCGTCTCCGCACAGCATTCTCGAGTTGAAGCACACGAAACTGGGGTTACTCCTGAAGCGTGATTGCACACCATATTTTTTATCCAACAATCTCATTCTTGTGATCATGAGATCTTTAGTTCAATTTCTCAAATTAGCAGCCTGGGGTGTTTTAGTGGTTGTTTGCCTCATTATTGTGATAATGGTCTTTGGAGTCGCTCTTGAAGCAGTAGACATTTTTTCGGAATACTATGGATAGCTGCTTGATGCCCCTAAGGGGGCAGGGTAACCTTGCAGCGCGTAGAACACGCGTCGTGCTCGAAAAATTGAGCCGGCAGATACAGGGTAGCACAACGCCGCTATCTCGCTACTAAAATAAAGTGCGACCTCGGTAACCGGGATTATCGGATATACCTACGAGGGTTTATCAGTCAAGCCGCAGCCAAGCGTGAGTGACATGCGACATCCACAAGACGACCTGTTGATCGTCTATGCACTGTCACTGCTCGCCCAAGAGCATAGAGGAACGCTGAAAGAAGAATGGGCTTTGGACCTGGCAACTGAGATTGCGGGTCAACAGGGGCTCACAGTAAGTGATGCAATTCGTCAACTCGAATAGATAGCAGCACTAATACAGTGTTATAAGATTTCTCTAAGTGAGAATATCTGCTTATATTCTCTCTTTGGACACTATATCGGAAGTAGCAGTATTAGAATAACATATAGATCTTCCAGACCTATACGATAAATGAACGTCCATATTGGCGGTATATACACGAAGTTTCAAGAGGACATAATATAGATAACTACTACTGATGGATTTTGTCGACGACCTTGATCTTGAACTTGCTTGGCGAAAGACTAAGAAAGACCTAAATGACCATATGAATTCTTTTACAGATTCTCCCTACGTAATTGATATCCTTGACAGAAATACAGATGAATGGATTGAGGAGTTGAGAAATGCGTTAAATAACGGAGAGTATGAACCAAAATCTGTAAGGATAGTTAACGTTCCGAAGAACAATTATCACTTACGTCCTGCATCAGTTTTACATCCTAAAGACATAGTCGTATATTCTTCCTATATATTAGAGGTATACAGCAAAATAAAAGATGAAATGCAGTGGTCAGGGAACAGGTGCAGGTATTCTCATATTTTGTTAGATGACAAGTCAAAAAGTAACCGGTGGCAAAAGTTTGAAAAAGGCCACTGGAGAGACCTCCAGCAACAGAAAATAACACATGCTGAAAACAGCAGTTATGTCCTCGAAACAGACGTGTCTGGATATTATGAGAACATAGACATAGAACGGCTAATATCTATATTTCGCCAATTCACAGAGAGAACGGAGATAGCTCACTGTCTCTGGGATATTCTTCAACCCTGGGCAGAACCGCGAAAAAGAGGGATTCCACAAGGCTATGGTGCATCGGACATCCTTGCAGAGATCTATTTGGACGGCATTGACCGTCGACTCAGTAATTCCGGTTTCACACATGTAAGGTATAATGACGATTTTACTGTATTTTGTGGATCACATGATTCTGCAATTCAGGCACAAAATCTCTTAGAACGGTTGTTCCGATCTCGTGGTTTGAATATGAAAACAGGTAAGACAAGGATTCGGACAGCAGAAGATGCCATTGAGGCATATAATGAGCCAGAATCAAAGTTCGCTGAGCTTCGGGAAAGGATTAGTAGTGCAGACAAAGAAGGTATGTCAGAAGCAGATTACCTTCGTTCAGGATTTCCTCCTGAATTCGTCACATATTCTTCTTCTGAGGAAAACGAAGAAGCAGAGCCGGACGAAGAAGTAGAAGCCAATGAAGAAACCGAAGTGGAGGTTTGGGAAAGAGGTTATTCTAAATATATTGATGGAGTGCCTTTCTCTGAGTTAGATACTCACCTTTTCAGATACGTCATAAGGAATTTAGGTGATGTTGGATCGTATATCGGTGTAAAATATTGCATTGAATACATTTTAGAGGGGTATGCAGATGTTCGGCAAATATTAAATAGATATTTCAAAAAGCTTCCAGTTAAGGAAGGGATTGTCCGTAGATTGGCTGATGCCATAATTAGGAACGAAATCCGGTACTCCTATCATGAATTTGCTCTACTTCGATGGTTCTATGAAATAGATCACATCGGTCCTAAAGTGGTCCATGCTGCTCGGACCGTCCTATCTAGAGAAAGTTCCCTAATTGAATCGAGAGACTATGCAATTGCAATCTTAGGAGAGCACGGTGACTATTCTGATTGGGAACAGATCGAAATGTTATACTCTCAGGAACTTCGGCCACAGAGTAAGGCCATAATCGCTTATGCAATCCGTGGGTTTGAGCCAAAACACCGAGGCCGATTTTATAACCGGATGGATGTTTCCCCCCAATTAGTGCGATACTCAATTGAATGCGCAAAAAGCGATGCTCCAGAGTTCTCGTAGTATGGATTCACTTTCTCGGAGCAACTCTCTAGCACCCCCCAGGAGCTAACGGCTTCGACGATCGGTTTCCCGGCTATGAACACGAGCGTGACTTACCCATGTTCATATTTCGGCTATCGCCCTCGAGACGGTCGGTGATCAGGCCGATCACTCCGGGGCCACACCATTCTATTATACTGATATCCCCAGTGAGTGACCGCAATAACCTACGAAGAGCGGCTCGTGTTCACGATCATGCCCCTAAGGGGGCTGGGTAATCTTGCGGCGCGCAGAGCGCGCGCCGCGCTCGAGGTAAGTCGAATCGGCTGGTACCCTGGGGTAGAACAGGTCTCCTGTAGTTCTGTGAAAAGCCAGTACCTCGATAAGAGGAGTTGCCGAATCTGCTTAGAGGGGATTAGAAGACGTCGGAGATCGATATCTTTGCCTGCTCGGTCCCACGGTGATCGCCGCCACCGTGCCAGCGTAACGTAGGGAGGCTCGAGGCCGCCACTGCCTCCGTCTTGAGAACCTGCGTTCCGGTTCCTCTCCGTCGATAGACTGCGAACGCATACCAGCCGCCTTCTCGTCTGAGCTTTCCGTGATACCGCTTGTAGACCTTGAAATTGCCTGGATTCCCGTCAGCGTGCTTGTGCGCCGTGGCTTTGAACTCCCACGGCGTTCCGTTCTTGAGTCCGTCGTACCAGCTCGTATCTAGACGCTTCCCATCCTCACCGACGAGATCGACGCGGTACTTTTCGGCCAGGTGGTACTCGCACGCCGTCCCGTGCTTATTCGCCTTGTGTGACGGCATTTTCTTCCCTCTCGAGGTTTCGCCATCGCTTCTCCGACTCCCACATCTTCCAGACGAGAAACGACACAGCGAACCCACAGAGCAAGAACACGCCCACGTTCCCGAGATATCCGGAGAGTGCGGCTCCACCGAGGGACACTCCGATCACGGGTGCGACTCGCGGTTCGTAGATTCTCCTCGCCTCTGTTACCACTGTCTCGATTGTCTCTCTCATACTTCCCTCCGCTCGCGTACGCGCCTCGCGCCCGTCTTATATATCAAATCCTCGCCATCTCTCGACGAGAAACGGACGGATGGGCCGTCGGCCCTACCGGGCCGAGCGGCCGCGCCCATAGAGATGGTACGGGGTACTCGGACGTGGACAGTCGGACATCGTACAGCCGTCATGTAGTTACGGCCTCCACTCTGTCCAGAGCCGATCGATGTTCTCCGTCCTGAATTTCCGGCCATCGATCACCGACCCACGATTTCCCGAACGGAACGAATTTAGCCGTCTCACGGTGTGAAAGACCGTCTTCCTTGCACGCTTTGACGGTCCAGACGGCCACGTCGTAGGCGATTTCACCCGGCTCCGGATCGTCGTCGTCTTCCGCTCCTGTCCACGACCACACAGCCGGGTCTTTCGTGTTGTAGCGCCAGTCTGTCGCCGGAATCCCGTCGATTTCGAACTGCACATCCCGCACTTCGCCGGACTTGATCTTGTCCGCGACCGTCGCCCGTTTCTTCGATTCCTTCTTGATGACGTATCCGACGCGCCAGAGAAGCGGATGAATGGAACTCTCGTCGTGTGCGACGTAGATCAACATCCCGTCGTACTTGCGGATTTTGAACACCAGCGGTCCCATTTTCTTCCGCATGAGGTAGCCGCTCTTTCCGGTGCCGTCGCCGCCGCTCGAGAACTCGTCTCCGATGAACAGCTTTCCGCGTTGATCGTCCTCGAGCGGATCGCCGTCCTGTTGGACCCACTGCTCCATCGATCGCCAGTTCGGAACGAACCCGTCCCTCGTTTCGCCGTCTTCGTCGACCCACTGATTCGTTTCTCGGAGCGTCGGGACGTTACTCGCAACCTTTTCGATTCCGAGTAGGTGTTTGGCCCGCTGAGCGAGTAGACACGCCAGATCCGTCTTTCCGGTTCCCATATCCCCGATGATGACGATGACCGGGGCCGGATCCTCGATGATCTCGTCGACCTGCTGAATCGCCTTCAGTCCGGAGATATCGGCCCGCTCTTGCTGGTCACCGGTGAGGTGCTTGAGCGTCGGCATGTCGCCGTTCTCGAGTGCCGACCGTGCCGTCTCGGTTCCACCGATCGCGAGTATCTCGCGGCTTTCCTCGAGCGTATCCGCTTCGCCGGGCATTCGCCCTGGCTCGTCCGCCTCGAGGGGATCGTAGTTCTCCGCTTGAATCGACAGGAATCGAGAAACCAGCTCGTCGCGAACGATTCCCGTGTGTCGGTGTTCGTGTGCGTCACGAACGCCGTAGCCGTCCTGATGCTCTCGATACTGCGCTGGCGTGTAGACGTCGTTGTCGTCAGTCATTCGGAGCCTCCGTCAGTCGCCGCTCGGTGCGGCCCACTGCCCATGCCCACGTCCGGCGTCGGGGTGTCCTCGAGGGCGTCGTCCGCGAGATCGCCCAGGTCTTCGCCGGGGAGATCGTCCGGCTCGAGCGTGGGGAGATCGTCGTCGGTGGTTCCCGCCGCGTCGTCCTCGAAGGATTCGAAGACGTCTTTCACGGCCGATTTGTCCATCAGCTTGCCTCGCTCTCGAGCCTCGGCCATCGAGTTGATCAACGCTCGCTGAATGTCCGCGCCGAACTCCGAGACGCTATCTCGAAGGATGTTCAGCGTGATGTGCGACTCCGTTAACTTCCCGTAGATCGCCTGCATGTGTGATTTCGACGTGAGTAGCTTCGTGTCCGTCGTTTCCTCGAGCCAGATTCCCTTTACGCGGAGTTCCTCGATGTCCTCGAGCCATTCGAACTCCTGGACCGCCCAGGCACCGCCGCCGTTCACCGGATACGGATTCGGGCCGGTGATCGCTTTTTCCCGCCAGATTTCCGGCTCAACGTAGTATTTCTCGAGAACGTCCTGAACGGCATTGACGTGGTGTACTTCGATCATATTCCGGGTCCTGAGCTTCTGAACCAGCCACACGAAGAACCCGAACAGCGCCGGACCGAACAGGAGTGTTGCGGCCAGCATTCCGACCGCGACTGGCGGAACGGCCGGGAGGGTCGGCCGGAAGATTACCAGCGCCGCGCCGATCGAGAACACGACTCCGGCGACGAGTATCTGCGCCTCTGCGACGACGTATGTGAGTCGGTCAAACCAGTTTCCGAATTTCATGCTTTCATCACCCCCGTTTCCTCGCGCCAGAGGACGAACCCGGCTGCACCGCCGGACATCACGACGGACATGAACATACCGAAGAACAGCCCTTGTTCGCCACCGAAGTACTCGAATGGGTTCTCGTCTGGATCCATCTCGCTCGAGAGTCTGACCGTTGCTCCATCGACTGAGACACCGACCGAGTGACCGCCGCGGAACTCGGTGACGTCCATCGTAACTGTCGTCGTGTCGTCTCGCTCGAGGAACTGGCGTGTCTCTGGAACCTGCACGGCCCCGTCTGCTCCGATCCCTGCGAGCGCGTCAGTGACGACGACGCCGGTCCGTCGGTCCGTCTCGAGGGCGACCGTTACACGTCCGTCTCGGAACTCCCAGCCAACGATTCGGGTGTCTTCGGTGAACTCGATCAGCGCCTGGTTCTCGAGCGCCACCGCCGAGTCGTTCTCGATCGTCTCGTTCTCCAACCCGTCGATCGTGTTCTCCTGTGCGCCCACAACGCCCATGCCCATCGCGCTGACCGAAGCCAGCACTACCAGCACGGGTATCAGAAAAATCGGTTTCATGAGTTAGCCAGTTACTTGGCCGATTCCGACGATCGCGGCGAGGACGATCAGTCCGCCGACGAGTACGCCACCCTGAGAACCGCCGCCGAACCAGTCCCCGATACCGCCACCGCCGCCACCGTTCTGGTCCTGTGCCTCCTCCTGAAGTCGGATCTGTTCCTCCCGGAGCGCCTCGAGTTCGTCCTCGAGCGATTCGATATCGCTCGTTTGGCTGTTCCTGCTTTCCGTCTGGAAGTTCTCGACTTCATTCCCGTCTGCGTCTTCGACTAACTCGATCGAGAACTCAGACTCTATCTGTGTGAAGTCGGCTCTCTCGTCGCCTGTGACTGAATCGATGTACTCGTATGCGATGAACAGGGGAGCGTCCCACTCCGACGGATCATACGTCTCACCGACTTCAAACCCTACCTCATCGCCTTCTTCATCGGTCGGGACGTGATTCGTGAAGATATCCGCCCAGACATCCCAATAGTCCTCATCTGCACCGTCCGGCAAATCGTCACTATAGATGTGCAGTAAGGCCGAGAAGTCTGCGTTCGTCGGAATGCCCAGCATCGCCGCGTGAGCGCCCTGCCCAGCGCGGTTATCGTAGTCCTGCCGAAGTTCCGTTGAAGCTGTGATCGGATCAACTAAGTCCTCTGTCGGGATATCTCCCGGCGAGTAGAAGTTGTACACGTCGGAGACGAACCCGGTAAGGTCCGACACAACTGTATCCCTCTCTGCGCTTGCGCTTTCTAGGGCGTCATGATATCTTTGACAGTCGAAGAAACCAACGGGGTCCTCGTCATCTACCGGACGGATTCTGAACCGAGTTAGTCCATTCGGGACGAGACTCGTGTGTGGAGCGACGGACTCGAATGTGTCGAGAGCGAGTTCTCCGATCGAAATTTTAACTTCGATCGTCTCTCCGTTTGCGAGTTCGTAGTCCACTACGTCGTCGTTATCCTCGCGAGTGAGGAATTTATGAACTCCCGCACTGCCGCCGCCGTCGGTATTTGCGTCGTGGTAGTTGCTGTCGATGTATCCCTCGAAGACCGTCGATAGAGAGATACTACCGTGAGTTTGGACCATCTCAGCCATATGCAAAAGCTGATCGTATTGAGCCGTGTAGTGATTGATGATGTTTTCTTCGATGGTCGCGTAATAATCATCAATAGCGTCATACATGGCATCAGTAGCCGCATCCTCGTTTTCCTCTGCATTCATCTCCTCGATGATCGCAGCCTTCCCTTTTGCGAGGCCGACGGCTCGAGAGTGAGTGATATTATTCTCGATCGAGGTCATTACACGCTCGTCTGCGCTGTTCATTTCGGCTGCACCAGTCATGATATTCTGGTGGAGTGCTTCAGAACCAGTATAGCCGCTGTAATCCCGGTCGTCCCCGAGAATCCGGTCGACGCCCTCGGTGATGAGGTACCCGAGTGCACCAGCGGCCGCACCCGCGCCGATCGGAGCGACAGGGGCTAATGCCTGTGCGCGACCGATCGGGCTGTGCTGCGGAGCTATCTTGTGTCCGCCCGCCCCGATCGCCGCGACTGCGCCGCCAGCCGTCGCCGTTCGGCCGAGAAACTGACGCCTCGAGCAGTCGTCCATCTCCGTGGGCTGTGGGCGTTGGGCCATCAGAGACCTCCACCCGCCGCGATGAACACCAGGGTCAGGAGCAGGAGTGCGAACGGCCACGCAATCATCAATCCACGAAGTGTTCTGTTACTCATCGGAATCACCCGAGGTAGGAGACGACGACGGTCGCCGCGCTGACGTAGAGCAGCGCCGCCAACTGCATGAGATCGTTCCACATCACGGCTGACTCGACAGCCGGGACGAACACGTACGCAACCGGAAGCAAGATCGCAACGACGATCGCCCCCAGTTCGTACGGACCGTGATCCGTTTCGGCGTTGACGATATTCGTGATTAACACCCAGGCGACCGCCGCCACGGTGATGAGAAGCGCCAGTGAGATATCCGCACCGCCGACCGTCCAGATGGGTTCGGTGAAGTCGTACTCCCCGAAAACGTTGATCTGGAAGCTGAAGACCTGAAAGATCATCGAGGCCGAGATGGGGAGGACCATCAACGCGATGATGTCGATCGGATCGATTTCGTTACTGCCGGTACCACTGCCGAACGCGAGTGATCTACTCGTTGCCATTGTGCAACGAGCACCCCTCAATCCAACCCCGCTAAAGCGTCAGGGAAACAGAGGTTCACCAACTTTATTACATGGTGGGTTGCCCCCTGGGTCATGGCACTCAATAAACTCCGACAGTTGGATCCGGACTCCGCCGGTATCACTCTCCCGAAAGGGGACCTTCAGGTCGAAGGCCTGCTCGACCAGGACGGGCGAGTCGACGGTGAGTACTACTTTCATATCCGCCACGTCGACGACGGCGAATGGACCCTCGAGCGCGTCGAGGAAATCGAGGCATAATCATTACATCTTATGGTCTTTGGATCAAGAGTATCTGATCTGAAATGCCGGACGGACCGCGAGAGTACGACCGAGAGTACGAGACATCCCTCACACACCGTGCTCGGAAGCGGTTGGGATACAACCGAGACGGGGACGTGATCAGTCGGTTCGTCGTGCAGTTAGAATACGAGATCGACGAGTGGACGACTGTCGTCCGATACGATCACGACGTGAAAAGCGAGTTCGGTCACGATGTCAGCGAGGAAGGCGTTCACATCGATATCTACCGCGACGGAGAAAAGTACCGGACCGAGTACGTCGCTCCGCCGATGCCCGCAAAATACGCACTGGATCGCGCCGAAGATCATTTAGCGAACAACCTCGTAGGCTTCATACGGAGATTCGAAGAATGGCACGAGATCAGACCCGACCGATGACCGACGACGAGATCGATGACCTCGAGGAGAGCATCGAAGAGCTTCGCGAAGAGGTTCGTCAGGATCTCGCGGAGGACTTCGGTGGGAAAGCCGATGACTACCGTGCCGAAAAGCCCGTTGCTGACGGCGGCGATAACTGATCGGCGTTACAACCAGGCGACTTTTTGGCGTTCTCGCTGTTGGGCCTCCGGCGAGTACGTACCACGGTAGTGCTCGAGAAAGGTCTCGAGATCGTTCCAGCCGCCCCAGTCGATCACCAGGAGCGGGTCGACGTCGGCCGCGGCGAGCGCGGTCGCCCAGGTGCGCCGGAGATCGTGGAAACCGAGATACCGCCAGCCGTCATCGTCGGTCGTCTCGGCCAGCTCGTCAGCGGCCGCAGTGAGCCAGCGCCGAAGTGAGCGCGTCGTCGAGATCTCGAGTAACGGTTCGCTCCTGGAGGCGTCGCGAACGTCGGCCACGGTTCGGATGGTCGTCGCGAGATCTCGGGGAACGGGTGTCTCGCGGAACTGGTCGCCTTTGCCGTGCCAGACGCGGAGGATCGTTCCGGCATCGGTATCGACGACATCGTCGGGTGAGACGTCCAGTACCTCGTGCGAGCGGAGTCCACACCGCGCGCCGAGTGAGAACGCCAGTCGCTGTTGGGTGTCTTGGGCCGACTCGAGCAGTTGTACTACTTCGGGCTGGCTGAGCCAGACCTTCATGTCGTCGCGGTTTTGGTGCTGTTGGAGATTCATGTCCGGGTTGCGAGCAAGGCGGACGGCAACCCGGTGGATAGTCAGTGTTTCGGCGGGGGTCGGCGGCCCGATCGGGGCCGATCACGTCCGACTTTCACTCTTTAGCGGACTCCTGCTTTTCCGGTCAGTACAGGTGAAGTAGTTACCGGAGCAATCGTCGAATTCATTAGTATCTGTCAAAAGTTGCCTGCTGACTATAAAGGATATATCGCTCGGCATTTTCTTCAGAGTTAAACAGGTTGAAAATGCCAGGGAAGAGATAATATATGACATCCTTGACAGCAATGTAGATGAATTCTGCTACGAATCGAGGTCTAAATATAGCGGCTATTCCATCATCAGTGGTGGGCCAGCTGGGAGAACGGCTTTGCTACAGAACGAGCTTCGACTGTGCGACCGAGTCAGGAGTGTTCTTCGAGATGAATCGATTCATCGCCGTTGATGGTGACCATATAGCCGTCGTACGAGAACGTGACCGAAACTTCCGCGGCGGTACACAAAGCGTCAAGCGCGTCCGGATCGACAACGTCGTGCAGCGGTCGCAACTCCTTGACGGGGGTTCCCTTTCGCTGTGCGACAGCCATCACGACTGCAAAACTCACAGATTCAACTGACTCTATTGGAGCTGTACACACTGGTTATCCCTCTTCTTGATCGTCGTATCTGGCCAGTTCGATTATCTCCACTTCCCACTCGTGGATTGACCCTCGCGTTCGAAACTCCCAGGCACCGCGCACGTCCACATCAGCCTCGACGGCCTTCTCAACCACCTCGGCGAGGGCGGCCTCGAAGTCGTCGGCGTTGGTAATCGAACCGTCACCGGGTTGATCTCGTGTCATGATGGGTGGGCCACGATCCTCAACCCGAAGATATGGAAGCAAACCCACGACCACATCCACACAACTGGGTCACACTTCGCGCAGGGCGTTCGGTCCATCCTCACCAAGGGACGCCACACCCATATCTCTGCCGTTTTGCATGGTACACCATGCTATTTATTCAGAGGTGGTAGACCATGCTGCCCATCTTTACCCGTCTCGAACTCCAACGCCTAGCAAGGAATGGCAGTCATCGCACATCTTCGGATCCCGGCCGACTCGTTCGAACTCGGCCGGATACTCGAACTGGAAACAACCGGGACGATCGAACTCGAAAACATGGTCCCGCTGGGCGAGAAAGCCGTTCCGTTCTTCTCAGTGAGTGACGCAGTCCGAGAATCGTTCGAGCAAAACGTCGAGAATCACCCGTCGGTCGAACGAATCATAGAAGTAACACGCCACGACGACGAGCGCCTGTATTCGCTGGACTGGAGCGTCGGTCGCGATGTATTCTTACAGGGAGTTGTCGATCTCCAGGGACAACTCCTGAGTGCCACTGGAACGGTCAATACATGGGAGTTCGAGATCCGGTTTCCCACTCACGAGGCGCTCAGTGAGTTTCAGGAATACTGCTCGAACGCCCACATTTCCCTCGAAGTCGGACGCATCTACAATCCCGTCCGTCCGGGGACTGGCATGTGGTACGGGGTGACAGAAGCCCAGCGTGAAACGTTGATGAGCGCTGTTCAGGGCGGATACTACTCCATCCCGCGGCGAATGTCCACGCAGGATCTGGCCGATGACCTCGGGATCTCCGACCAGGCCGTCACAGAACGACTTCGCCGGGCGATCGAGACGCTCACCGAAAACACGCTCATCGCAATGGAAGAGGAACTCGCCGAGGAGTTCGAACAGCCCCAGGAATCGTGATTACCATAAAACCTCTCGAACCGGGTAAGGGGGCTCCTACACCGGGTGCTACTAAATGACTACCTTGGCCCACCATGCAGCGAAAGGAACCATTTGGGACACGTGTTGCCATGTGAGACTAAACATGGGGTTTGATGACATAACCGAGGCCCTCGGGGGTCGAGCGCGGCGGCAGGTACTTGTGGAACTCCAGGATCACAATCCAGTGGACCAACCAGAGGCGGTGACGAAGAATAGTGCGCAAGAGGACGAGGTACAGGAGTTACAACTCACTCACACGCATCTCCCAAAACTCGATGACATGGGCTACATCGTATGGGATAGGGACCACGGGACTATCATAAAGGGACCGAATTGGGAAGAGATCGAACCGGTGGTTCGATTACTCAGCGACAACAGGGACCAAATCCCCAACGACACGTTCTAACACTCTCAAAGATAACCATGTGTCTTCTGCTGAACCCGCGCTGTGTATCTTGTACGGCCGAACACATCATTCAAATTTGATAGAATTCACAGCGCTAACTACGCATTTGTAGTGTACGCTCATTATCCGAGATTCCCCTGTTATCGGATAAACCATCACCCAGCTAAAGAAACAGCAGATGGTTAGCGATCCTTACAAAATAAGGTGTGGCCCTCAGTATATCGGTTCATGGTGGATTTTACACTACAAATGCTGCAGTTCCTCGGGATCTTAATTCCAGTCCTGTTCGCTGCGGTGAGGCTCACACAGACATCCGTAGAAAATGATAACGAGGGGAAACTGCTCCCGGATTCGATCCGATATAGAACTGAGAAATTAGAGGAAGGGGCTGGCAAGATCTACCGTTATATCCCGTACTCCTCGCTACTCTTTCTTTGCACCTTGATTCCGTTTTCCGTGGCCGCACTCTTACTAACGGTTGACTTAGGCTATTACCTTGTCAACGATGAGGGCTCCACAGCATTGCCGTTGTTAGCAGTTGGACTACAAGCTTTCGGGATTTTGGGACTTACAGCCTTCCTAATACACAACACTCCGAGGAAAGCAGCTCATATTTTCTGACACACACTTACTTTGGCACCTCTCATTCAAACTCTGGTGTTTTCGATCTCTCGATGAGTTGTTGGTTGAAGTCATCACCATCTTGTCCGTGATGCACTCTCTGGTGACAGTTCGGACAGAGAGCAACGACGTTGTCTGGGTGATCCGGCCCACCGTCACTGCGACGATAGAGGTGATGTACCTCGAGAAACGGTTCCCCATCTTTCCCGATGAACGGAGCATGTTCTTCACAACCTTGGCACACTCCGTCAGCGACGCGAAGTGCGTACTCTTTGACTGCCTCCGAGCGTGGGTGCGTTGTTCGAGTTGTAGTCGTTGTTTTGCCTTCAGTTGACTCCGCCGCTGAAGTCCCGGCCGCTCGTTCGTGTAACGTCTCGAGATCGAGCTGGCCAAGGTCATAGGTCTCGATCTCGACGTTGTTGTCAACGGGTTCAAGCTCGAAGCAGATCGCCTTACGATAGTTGCCGTTCGTATCCTCGAGTCGCTGGGGGAACCAATCAGCGTATTCGAACTGACCGACGTAGGTGACGCTCCAGGCTTCCTCGTTGCTTTCGAAGAGGTGGATCTCCCGGCCGTCCTCGCGGTGGTCGCGGATCGCCTTGTTTCCCTGGGTCATCTCCATGTCCCCTTCCCGTCCTTCGCCGGTGTAAACGAATGTGTCGCCGCGGAATTCGTCAAGGTAGCCGTGTTCTTCGCCGGAATCGCCGGTGAAGATGAAGACGTACGGATGGTCTTTGCAGGGTGCGATCCCCCGGTATCGTGCCCCACCGTACTTTTCATGTAGCTTGACCCGATGGTACGTTTCCCCCTCCTCGAGTGCTGAAACAGCTGGAATGTCTTCGATCATCGGTTGGACCGCTCTGATAGAAATCGAGAGTCAATCAACGTGATATTTGTGGCTGGCTGGAACGTTGAAGGTGTGACCGAGATATCCGTGTTACTCGACAAGCTGATAGATAAACGCGAACGCAAACTCGAGTGCGCCAGTGAGATCGTCACCGCCGACGAGTACGACGACCCGCCGATGTCAGTCGTCATCGATGCGGCGTTAGAGAATTTGATCGAACACGAGCGAAATCTCGACACGCTCGAGGCGAGCTGGATCCAGAAACGATCCAGCGATTCAACACCTCGGTTGTCGGTCTTCGCTATCGGACCTCGGTCGTGAGTAAGTGGTGATAGCGAAACTCGTCAGTATCGTTTCGAAAAGGCAGAAAGAAGGAGAGATTAGCTAAAGTTGTAGTCTTCGCTGGTAATCAGCGTCTCTTGCTCACCAGCCACGCCGACCGCCACCACCGTCCCGTTTTCTCCGGCGGACTCAAGATCGTCTTTTCCGATTCGGACACTGTCGCCGGTCTCGAGTTCTCGGAGATCGTCTTCATCCAGGTTGTTCGGACTGCTGTCGTCGAGATTGTCGTAGGGATCGCCGGTGATGTTGATGTGATCGGCGTTCCCCAGTGTCGTCACTTGGACGTCGAGATACTGTGGATCATGTTGGACGGTGATCGAAACACCTGCTTGTACTTCTTCGTCGATGTCACTGCCGATGTCGAGAACCAGCCCCGCGACGACAGCCGCGAGAATTACGGTAATCGCAACGACGAGGATGACGCCGATGACAGGCGAAACGGCCCGATTACGGTATTGTAGCGAGTGGCTGGTCATGGGTTAAATAACCGGAATAAGATGGGATTATTAGAAGTCCCAGTCTTCGCTAGCCACGGAGGTTCGCGTTTCTGATTCCTCAATGACAGCGACAGCGGAGACCGTACCCGATTCGTTGATATCTTGAGGGGCCTTGTCGTGCTCAAGCGTCACCGTGTCTCCGACATCCATATTCGTCACGTTATCCTCGGTGCCATCCATACCATCGCCCCACTCACTACTACTCAAATCAACGTAATTCGAATTCCCGAGAGAGGTGATTTCAACACTCACTTCTTCAGCACTTTCATCGACATCGATCGAAACACCAGCCTGAGCTTCTTGTCCTACACTCCCACCGAGGTCGAGGACGAAGGCAGCAATCACGGCCGCGAGAATGACGGTTATGGCGACCATGAGTATAACCCCTATGACTGGTGACACTGCTCGTTCCTGCTCTTCTCCCACGAGTTTGCGTTGTATTAGTTTTGCATCCATGTGTATACAGCACCCTAACGGTCAGAAGGGTTTTGCTGTGTGACGTGTATGGATAACACGTCGCGCTAGGGGATGGGGGATCCAACCACAACCCGGCGCGTCTTTCTGCCGTCGATTTTGGTGCTGGTAGTTACCAGTGGTTTCAGGGTATATAAAATCACTTGATAGTGTGTTTTTCGACAAAATCAACTCTGCACGATCGGTTTCAGATGTGATAATCAAGGCTCTCCAGACGGCTTACAGCATCCGATTGAAGCGACTCAGTACGTCGGTTTCCGATCACATTCGAATTATCGCCATCCCTTTGCTAATTCGATCTCAAGGTCGCCTATGACCAATCCTCCTGCGGTCTTGAACGAAAAAACACTTGCCGCCACGTACGACGGCGGGTACCACGAAAACTCGTGGGAGGTCGTCAAGCAGTATCGCAAAGCGATAAAATACGCGTCGAAGCACAACGCCGGGTCGTCCGCAACCGCTAGCGCTCTCGAGATTCCGCGGGGCCGACTGCGCACCTGGATCGACGGCGACGGTAAACCTGATCCAGTCCGCGGGATTGAGACCGCACGTGATTATGGCTGGCTCGAATGTTCGTACGAGGACTCTGTCTTTGCCGGTCTAAACGTTCTTGTTGCGAACGTGTTTTCAGGTGGATCGATAGCAGAGCAATATTATCAACCCAGTTTCGCACTCAACCATCGGAAAGAGGACTCACACGTATTCGATGCTTTCGAACTTGCTGGAATCGAGTGCGAAATCATCGACGATCGCGGGGACCACGGCGACGAAGTTCGTCCGGCGGAACACGGCACGGTCCTCGGTCGCACGCTCTCGTCACTCGGTGCGCCTGTTGGGTCGAAGTCGAATCATCACCTCGAGTTGCCCGAGTACCTCGGCGGTGCACCCGAGACGGTTCGTGAGAGGTTTGTCTACGCGTATCTCGAGAACCGAGCCATCAAACACGATAAAAAGCAGACACTCACGGTCAGGGAAGATCGAAACCGGGCCTATCTGAACGCGCTCGCGGATTTGATCGACGACGTCGCCGGAGGAGGGGTGAGTTTACAGGAACGTGACATCGTCATTTCTGCCGATGCATCACGTTTGCTCGGAACGGTACGATAATAGCCGTTGAATTACTCGTCTCGTTCCAAGTCCGCAGCCTCGAGATCTCCCTCGAGGTAGGCCTGACCGCGGTCGGTGATTTTGTAGAGCCCTTCGTCCACACGTTCGACGAGCCCAGCATCTAGGAGATGGCCGAGTCGCGTACTTAGGTAGTGACGTGAATAATCCGTATTTGCCGAGAGAATACGAGGCGAAAGGATTAGACCGCTATCCGAGAGGGTTTCGAGGACTCTATCGTCTGCTTGTGTCATCCACGACACCCTCGGCCTTCGCATACTGGTACATCCTGCACCTCCATTTTAGGAATACTGATTGGCTCGTTCTAAAGGCACGTACGTTATTTCTTAGAATAACGTATGGTCGGTTAATTATAAGTAGGTAGAATGTTTTCGTGCGAGTAACGGACGCCAGACGGACCCGCCGCTGCCCGGTCGGGTCCTCGAAAGAACGCGGACCCGGTGTTGTGGCACCGGCCCGCCTGGCCTCCGTAACCACGCTACGGACGCATGATAGACTGCACCCTGCGGGGAATTAAGTTCCCCGCTCGAGCGGACGTACAGACCGCCAGCCACGTTTCCGGAAACAGTTTCGGAAATAGCCAATTCGAACGTCTCGAGGCCCGAGCCGTCGGGTTTCTACACGGTATCGAGTTATCGGAAGAATCGGAAACACCCCCGTCGAAACTAAGTGACAGTAGTAACGACAGTACAGACGACCAACGGACAGCGGCCGCACGCGCCTGGTGGTCCAACACGATGGCGCGCGCGGTGAGTCCGTGGTCCCACGGAAATGAGACCATGAACACAGTCACACGCATCGCTGGTAAGCGTATCGCAACCTGTGAATATGCCGATATCGGCCGCTTGACACGGAGGGTCGGCCGATGAGGCGCTACGAGTTTTACACGCCGGAAGACCCGCCCGAGCTCGTCGTGGCCGAGCGCGCCGAGGCGATCGCCGCCGATCTCGAGCGAATCGCTGACGCGCTCGAGGAGGGAGACTGATGAGCGACACTCTCGATCCGATTCCACCGGCTGAAGCTGCCGAGATGTATCATCACGCCATGCGTGACGAGCATGCAGCGGCGACAAGGAAAAGCTCCAGGCACCGATTACAGTCGTTCGTTCAGTTTTGCGAAGAAAAAGAGATCGAGAACCTGAACAACGTCTCCGGCCGGGACCTGTACCGATACCGTATTTGGAGGCGGGAAGGCCACGGAGAGGGTCGTGAACCGATTAAGCTGGTCACGCTGAAGGGGCAACTCGCGACCCTTCGTAGTTTCCTCCAATTCGCCGCGAACATCGACGCTGTACGACCGTCCCTGTACGAACAGGTGACGCTACCGACGATGAAACACGGGGAGGATGTCTCCGATTCCACGCTCGAAGTCGATCGGGCGATCGGCATCCTCGAGTACCTTGAGCACGCGGAGCCCGCCTCTCGAGAACATATCATCTTGCTACTGCTCTGGCGAACGGGAGCTCGTACCGGAGCGATTCGGGGGTTAGATCTCCGTGATCTAGACCTCGAAGGGGCTCACCCGAAAGTCAAGGGGCCGGCAATACGGTTCGTACACCGACCTGAAAGCGGTACACCGCTGAAAAATCAGGAAGACGGAACTCGGTGGAATCGGATCAGTGAGATGACGGCGAAATATCTCGAGAACTATCTCGAGTATCATCGCCACGACGTAACCGACGATCACGGTCGAAAACCGGTAATCACGACTCGGTACGGCCGTCCGGCAGGGAATACGATTCGGAAGACGCTGTACAAGATCACTCGCCCTTGCTGGCGCGGAGAGTCCTGCCCGCACGATCGGGACGTGGCCGAGTGCGAGGCAACGTACATTGATCAAGCGAGTAAGTGCCCATCGTCGAGGTCGCCCCATGACGTGCGGAGCGGCCGGGTCACGTACTACCGAAGTGAGGATGTCCCCCGCCGAGTCGTGCAGGATCGGCTCAATGCCAGCGAGGATATTCTGGACCGACACTACGACCGCCGCACAGACCGCAAGCAGGCCCAACAGCGCAGTAACTACCTTCCTGACCTATGAAATTCATGAACGAAAAGCAACAGAAATCGCTATCCGCATCACTAATGCCCATCGTGCCCGTACCGGAACTGTCGGTTTAGTTGTCCTATCGAAACTGCGGCTACGCTCGTGTTACCGACAAAACCCGACACTTTTTCGTTCATCACTACCTCTGAAAATAAAGATCCCGTTCAGCAACTGAACGTTTCCCTTGCTCACTTTCGATCTTCGTTTACCTATCCTGTACGTCTCCGCACGCTCTTTTTCGCCGGATCCTAACCGGATGACAGTGTCGCGGCGTCGATGGCAACGAGCTGGCACGCGTACCCGTCGTTCGAACGGTCAGCGTGCGAACCGTCGGAACCGGGTGACCAGCGTTCTCTCGCTCTGAATACGCTAGAAGCGTTTAAGCTCCGAGACCTTCGATATTGCTGCAGCGGGGGATGGTAGATGGAAGAAGCGACTCAACAAGAAGTAAACGAAGCGATTCGAGAACTCGAGCGCAACGACGATTCCGAGGAGATCATCATCGCTGATGAGTAATCGTCGTCAGAGGGTTCCCAGAATAGAGTAGCTACTACACGTCGCCACACACCTGATCGGGGGAACGACTGTCCGATGGGTGTGTAATTCGTTATCGTTTTGATCATGGATGCCATCCGTCTGTAAGCTTCGTTTGGGAGAATTCCGGCCGGATCGTGAACGAACCAAGTCCAGAAACCGGAGGATTACTAATGAAATCGTTGTTCTTAATAGGGTGTGCAAACGAGTTGGCAGTGACCCTGCGGTTGGCTTTCAACCATACATTGAACCATCCGAGGGTCACTGTCGTGGCATGGAAGCCAGATGCACACCCTGGCTTCCCACTACTCATCGTGATGTCGGGTACAGAGGATCGCCAGTCGCAGTACTTCCACTCCTCGAGTTTGTTCCCGCTCGATCGGGGAATGTCTCCTGATCAGGATCAAAGATCCCCGCGCTGCATTGTCCTATCTTCTTTAGGCGAGAGAATGCGCTCACGTTCGTCGGTCAGTTTGAGGCTGGTTCGTCGGGACATGGTTTAACTGGGCGTATGCATAGTGGTCGAATCCAGACGCTTGATTTCACCAATCCAATGTCATACGTTGATAACACACAGCTGATCGGACCGGACTGGAAACGACTCGCAACCCGGCTCACTGTCGGCGCTATCGCCGGTATCATGCTCGTGGACGTGATAGCCGTCGCGATGGTCGGCCTGGGCGCAGCTGCCGAAGAACAGTTCACGGACAACGTGAGCGTTGAGAGCAACGACGACCCGCTCGAGTTCTCAGATTGAGAAAACGAACGATCAGGGTCCGGTTGTAGTGAGTAATTGTCGAATTCGATTCGCGTTATCAGATGCTCACTGGTGTGAACGCCAACACCGTTATTCGCCCCCAGCCCGTGGTATTGGTAATGCCCTCTATGAGACCAACCTTTGAGCGTTCGCCAACTCGAAAAGCGACGCTCTACTGCTTCAACTGCGGTCACAAAAGCATCCTCAGCGGAGACTGGATTGTCCGAACGCACGGCGAATGTATCGATTACGAATGTCCCGAATGTAGGACGAGAATAGCAACCCGACCGACCAGAACTGATTCGGTCGCAGATAGCAATGGGGGACTTTGCTACTCCCCAGGCGATTGATACGGTTTGCTGTGACTTTTTACCGGAGCGACCGCAGGACGGCTCGCGGTCGCTCCGGTAACGACTTACAGTAGACCGTATGAGTTGCCGACTTGCTGTTCCGGGGCGAGTTTTCGGAATTGGTCAGTACCGCTCGAGGATTCACCGCTCACGAGACTCACCCCCGTTCTCGAGCGCTTCCCGAACCTCGGCGTCGGTCGCCTGGCGGGCCGGATGGACGGTGGGCGTCCCCCTCGAGACGTCGTACAGTACGCTCGCGCGGACGAACGACGGCTTACGCATCCGGCACATCTCCGTGTCGGCCCGGCGACGTCTCTGGATCCGGAATCGGAACCTCGAGTCCTGCGGCAGAGCCTCGGCTCAGTCGGCAGTAGGTATCGCACTCGCCGCAACGGTGGGCGCGGTCGCGATCGTCACCGAACACTCGAGCGAACTGGTTGGTAACGTGGGCTCCACAGTGACGACCGGTCGACGTCTCGACCGACGCCCAGGGAATGGAACTCACGCCGACCACCCCGAATTTCGACTACAAAAACCGCCAGAGGACGGCGTCCCCCAACTGGTTTCAAGCTCACACCCACATTTTCGGTCTAATCTCGAGGACGCGCCCCTCCGGGTAGAGGGACTGAAACGGGTGTAAACGCCGTTATCTGGTTCGACTACGAAACGGCAGGAAACTGGATCCGCCCTCCCCGATTTGAACGGGGGACAAGTCGATCTACAGTCGACTGCTCTACCAGTCTGAGCTAAGGGCGGTCTCAACAAAACGTAGGCCATGTAGGAGACATAAGGGTTGTTATTTCACCCGACGACGTCCGTATGACAACCGTCGGAGGGAGGAATGATTGATATAGGATGACTGTTAACATAGTGGTATCAGCAGATGAGCAAGATCACGTTCCGAGCCGATGACGACCTCATCGAGGAACTCGAGTCACTCGAGATTTCCAAGAGCGAGGCGATGCGCGAGGCGCTCCGTTCGTATCTCGGTGAGCCGACCCAGGTCGATTCCGGAACGGAACGTGAGGCGAACGAGACGGCGATCGATGACCTCGTTCGTGATCGAGTCGACGAGCTACTGACTGAACGGCTCGAAACACGGACCTCTCCTCACCGTGTGCGCTCGCGGACGTCCGAACGCCACGATCTCAACCTGTCGATCTCCTTCGAGGGGGTCGAGGGGGCGTCGGTCGAGCCTTCGAAGACGCGAACCGGATCGGTCGACGCCGAGTACGAATCCGAGGCCGTTACTCGGGATCGGACCGGTTCTTCGGAGCAGAACAGAGAACGAACGCAGTGTGGACAGTGTGGTGAACACGTCGACGACGATCACGTTTACTGTCCAAACTGTGGCGAGAAGGCCTCACGACGGCTGTTCTGTGAGTGCGGTGACGAACTCCGGTCGGACTGGTCGTTCTGTCCGAGCTGTGGCCGTCGGACGCCGGCCGCTGACGTTCTCGAGTCGGGGTAATCAGCGACCGAGAGTTTCGTAAGACACTGACGGTCATGACCGGCGATAGTTTTATTACCTATGCAAGTATTTCGTTTACTCGCGTAAGACGGTTGTCTTACAGATGGCATGAATTGCCGAAAACGCCCGAAACAGGGCGTGTAACCTGTAAGACACTGCGTGTCAGACAGGGGCGCGCGCCGTCTTACCCAAACGGGGAATACAACAATGGAGCGTGTGACACTGCGAATTCCGAAACAGCAGATCGAGGAGGTTGAGCAACTGGTCGACTCCGGCGAGTTTCCGAATCGGAGCGAGGCGATCCGATCGGCCGTCCGAGAGATGATCAACGAACAGTACGACGGGCAGACGGACCAGACCAGCAAACGCAGCTGGGCAAAGGTGTAACGATGCAGGATATTGTACAAGACGCTCTTGAGAACGCCGAACAGGAAGCCCGCGAGATGGATGCCGACATGGACGACGACGAGTTCGGTGATCCTCGAATCGTCATCGTCGGTTGTGGCGGAGCCGGAAACAACACGATCAACCGACTGTACAACATCGGTGTCGACGGCGCTGATACAGTCGCGGTCAACACCGACAAGCAACATCTCACGATGATCGAAGCCGACACGAAGATTCTCGTCGGCAAGTCGCTCACGAACGGACTCGGTGCTGGCGGCGATCCGTCGATGGGCGAGCGAGCCACGGAGATGGCACAGAGTACCGTCAAGGAGGTTCTCGGTGATGCTGACCTCGTCTTCGTGACCGCCGGTATGGGTGGCGGAACCGGTACCGGTGCCGCACCCGTCGTCTCGAAGATCGCGAAAGAGCAGGGGGCGATCGTCGTCGGAATGGTCTCGACGCCGTTCAACGTCGAGCGCGCCCGGACGGTCAAAGCCGAGGAGGGACTCGAAAAGCTCCGCGAACAGGCTGACTCGATCATCGTCCTCGACAACAATCGGCTACTCGATTACGTCCCGAACCTCCCGATCGGCAAGGCGTTCTCGGTGATGGATCAGATCATCGCCGAGACCGTCAAGGGAATCTCTGAGACGATAACCCAGCCCTCTCTCATCAATCTGGACTACGCGGACATGTCCACGATCATGAATCAGGGCGGCGTCGCGGTGATGCTCGTCGGTGAGACTCAAGACAAGAACAAGACCAACGAAGTCGTCAAGGATGCGATGAACCATCCGCTACTCGACGTCGACTATCGTGGTGCGTCCGGTGGTCTCGTCCACATTACCGGTGGACCGGATCTGACGCTCAAGGAGGCAGAGGGCATTGCCGACAACATCACGGAGCGCCTCGAGGCCTCCGCGAACGTCATCTGGGGCGCACGCATTCAGGAGAACTACAAGGGCAAGGTCCGCGTGATGGCGATCATGACCGGCGTCCAGAGTGCGCAGGTACTCGGTCCGACGACGCAGAAACAGGCCGACAAGTCGCGTGCGAGTATCGAGGGTGTCAACGAGTCAAACTTCGATGCGAGTAACAACGTCGAACACTCCCGGTCCGGCCACGGCGCACAGAGCGATGGCGGGCGCGAGGAACTCGAGAAACAGAACGGCGTCGACGTTATCCGATAACGCACGACTCAGACTGCGACTCGACAGCACCGTCTCGAATCACGACTTCTACCGACCGTCAGTTCGACGCTACTCACGAGCGTATCGGTTACCCGCTGTCGACGAGCCGCTCAAACTGTAGTGTAAGACACGTCGTACAACGCGGCTCGATCGAGTCGAACGACCCAGTCAGACGAGCGACTCGAGCAGCGAACACTTCCGACAGATTTCGCGCGTTGTGGTCGACCCGCACTCGATACACTCCCTGAGATCGGCACCGTCGTCGCCGCTGTATTCCTCCGAGACGATCCCCGCCAGTTCCTCGTAGCCCGAAATGATGGAGTGGCGCGTGCCGGGATGATTCTCCTCGAGCTGGTAGAGGAGTTGCTGGATTTCGCCGCGGTAGGCCTCGCTCGAGTGGGGACACTCAGTGATGTGTGCGGGGAGGTCGTCGAGGTGGGCGTAGAGAGCGACTTCCTTCTCGGGGACGTCACGCAGTGGCTTCGCTCGCGGAACGAACTCGTCCTGTTCGTCTCGCTCCGAGAGCGGCCCGAGGCTCGCGTCGAAGTGTTTCGCGATCTGGGCGACGTCACCCTCGAGGACGTTCATCAACGCGGTCTGGGCCTCGTCGTCGAGGTTGTGACCGGTCAATAAGAGGTCGGCCTCGAGGTCCTCGGCGTAGCGCGAGAGAAGGTCGCGCCGAAAGACGCCGCAGTAGGCACAGGCGGCCATGTTTTCGGGATCGTCCTCCACGACGTCGTCCATTCGGACGCCGAACTCGGATTCGTAGCTGACGACCTCGTGGCGGATCCCGAGGTCGTCGGTGAGCTCGACGCAGGCCTCCAGGCTCTTATCGCGGTAGCCCTCGATCCCTTCGTGGATCGTCAACCCGACGAGTTCGATGCGGGGGTCTTCAGCGAACGTGTCGTGGAGGATCTGCGTGAGTACGACGCTGTCTTTGCCACCCGAGAGACCGATCACCCAGATCTGTGGGTCTTCGGGCGTCGGATCGCCCGAGACGAGGTCGTCCCGACGTACTCGGCGACGTATCCGTTTCGTGACCGACTCGCGGAAGTGATCCGCACAGAGGTGTGCCCCGGAGTAGGCGGCGTGCATGACCGCTTCCTCGCCACACCGATTGCAGTCCATCGGCCGGTCGTTGTCGGCGCGCACCCATCACGGTTTCGTCTCCGGACCCACTCGACTCCGTCTCAGTCCTCGAGTGGGACGACCGTCCGTTGTTCGGCGGCGTCGGAACCGTTCTCGAGGGCGTCCAGTACCAGGTCGACGTACCAGTCCCGGCGCGCGGACGAGAACAGTTCGTGGCCGCCGTCGTAGAGGACGACGTGTTCGGACGGAACGCGCTCTCCGATCGGCCGGAGATCCGAGATCGGGTCCCGAAGCGAACAGAACACCACCGCGTCGTGGTCGATGGTCAACAGCTCCTGGTGGGCGTGACGCGTCTCCCGGACGAACGCCGGCGACACCCACCGCGGCATCGTCGCGATCTGATGATCGGTCGCCCGTTCACCCAGATGCGTCTCGTTCAACTCACCGACCGGGAGACACGGCACCGTCGTCGGAAGCGTTGCCACCGCGTCCAGCACCATCGGGTCGGGGAATTTGCTGCCGTATCCCCACCAGGGACTCAGGTAGACGTGGTTGTCCGCACCGTCGAGGGCCTGCCCGATAAGCGCACCCGCGCTGTGGCCAAGTAACTGGTATCCCTCGAGATCCAGGACGTACTCTGCGACGGGCTCGAGCCAGTCGGCTTTGAAGTCCTCGACGTTCGTGGGGAGTTCGAACGCGTGGACGCGGTAGCCGGATTCGGTTAGCTTCCCGAGGAGCCAGCTGACGTTCTCGTGGGTCCAGCGGTTGCCCCAGCCCATGACGAACACCAGTTCTTCGTCGCCGTCCTCGTTGAAAACGCGGTGTCTCATAGGATTCCGTTCGGTGCGAACCGATAAAAAACATGATCTCTCGACGGCGTCAACTCTCGGCCACGGGCCGAGCGTTTGCCAATGCTTTCCGTCCGTCGGATCGACTGCATCGTATGCTCGCATCCCTTCGGGCGCGTCTCTCTCGGCTCGCGTTCAATCTGTTTCCCGCCTACCGCGGAACCGGCGGCCGCGTCACGTACGTTGCACCCGACTGGCGGGAGGTTCGCGTGAAGCTCCCGCTGAACTGGCGGACCCGGAACTACGTGGGAACCACTTTCGGCGGCAGTATGTACGCCGCTCTCGACCCGTTCTACGTGATGATGCTGCTCAAAAACCTCGGAGACGGCTACGTTGTCTGGGACAAAGAGGCCGAGATCAGGTTCAAGCGACCCGGCCGACAGACGCTGTACGCGAGGTTTACGATCACTGGCGAAGAGATCGCGGCGATCCGAGCCGAACTCGAGCGGGACGGGACCGAGTCGGTCGACCGACACTACACGGTCGACCTCGTCGACGCGGACGGTGTGGTTCACGCGACCGTTCGAAAGACGGTCTACGTGGCGACCGACGAGTCGAAGGCGGCCTGATCGAGACGACCGGATCGTCGACACTGCAAACGGTTTTGCGCCTCGAGCACCCAGTCTCGACAATGAGTGGATTTGACCGCGCCGAGGCGGTCGATCGCCTCGAGGCGCTCGTCGGTACCGTCGAGAACGATCGACTCCCCGTTCCGGTCCGCGAGGTCTGGGCCTTTGGCGACGTCGCGCTCGGGCTCGACCCCGTCGACCGCCTCGATATCTACCTGACGAAGGACATCCTGTTGCGAGACGACAGCCAGACCGTCGATGGCGACGGACGGGACGGGATGGCTGGCGGAGAGGAAGGGGGAACGTCCCCCGAAGCACGGTTTCGATCGTCCCACGGAATCGAGGGCGTCGGCAAGTCTGTCCGAGCTGACTGGGCAGTCGAGTATCCCGAGCATCTGCGGGCCAACGCGAACGGGCACGCCGCACCCGAGAAGTGTCTCGCCGCACACCTGCTCGGAGAGATCGATGACGAACCCATCCACCTCGAGGTCTGTAACGCCCCCTTCGAGGACAACGTCACCCAGCGCCTCCGCGGGGCGAAACGACGTGAGGATTACACCCAGTTGCTCGACCCGCGCGGCGTCTGCCTCTGGGTCGACGGCACCCGGAGCGACGAGGCGTTCCGAAAGCTTCGTGAGAGCGACCTCGCACTGCCGACGCTTTCTGACGCCCTCGAGATGCTCGGACTGGACGGCGAGGAGGCGACGGACGCCGCTCGAACGCTTCATGCCTGGCGCGACGATCAGGAGGGCGTGACGGTCCGCGGCGACGTCGTCTGATCGCCACGCTCGAGATTCCTGCTGTCTGTGGGTGCGTTCGTCAGGACGGATCACTCGCTAACGTATCGGGTGCTTAGCTCGGCAGCCGTCCCGATCGCTCGATGAGGGCGAGGACGACGACCGAAGACGCGAGAAAGAGAGCGGCGCTCGCGAACACCCAGTCGTAGGTGTACCCTCCTTCGATGAAGAGGCCGACGACGGACGATCCGAGCGCCTGCGTGAGCATCCAGACGGAGCTAAAGACGGCGTAGGCGCTTGCACGCGTCGAGTCCGGAAGCGTATCGAGGAGATACGTATCGACGGCCGGGAACAGGGCGTGGATGACGAATCCGACGACCGCAGACAGCACGATCAGCGCGATCAGTCCCTCGACCAGCGTCAGTGCGAAGAGACAGAGGGAGAACGCGGCGACGATTCCGAGCAGGTACGGAACGTGTGGAAGCGTGTCGGCAAGGTCGCCGCCCACGTAAAACGCGGGAACGCCGGCGACGAACACGATCGTGAGCATCGTCCCTGCGGCACCGCTCGAGAGCCCTTTCGATTGCATGTACAGTTCGTAAAAGTTGAACACGCCCTGCCAGACGAACACTGTCGTCCCGACGAGGACGAGCGCGGTTACGATGAGACGCCACTCCGAGAGCGCGCCCGAGACGAAGTCCCGGTCGGATCGACCGGCTTCGGGCATCTCGGTCCGCCTCGTGACGATCCAGGTGTAGACAGTTACTGCGGTCGCTCCGGCGGCGATCGTCCATATCGAGAGCCGCCAGTCGACAACGAGTGTGAGCGCGACGAGCGGCGCGGCGATCACCGCCGCCATCTGACTTGCTCCGCCGTGGATTCCCATGACGTGTCCGACGCGGTCCGGATACAGTTCACTCAACAGCGGATTCGCGGAGACGAAGTAGACTCCTGAGGCGATTCCCATGAAGAACGCCCCAACCATCAGGTGACCGACCGTCGTGGCGGTCGCAGTGAATCCGGACGAGACCGCGAGAATCGTACCGGCACCGATCACGACGTGGTGTCTCGGGACTTTCGTCAGGAGCCAGCCGGTGGGAAGCCGAAGCGACGCGCTTCCGATCCACACGAGCGTCACGATAAGTCCGGCAGTCGCCTCCCCGATCCCGAATTCCGCGATGAACACGTCCAGAAGCGGTGCGAAGACGATCCTGGCGAGGTTGAGAAAAAACACGAGTCCACAGAGGGAACCGAAGAGCCGAGCGCGGGTCACGGTCGACGTTCCAACCAGACGATATCAAACGTTCCGGAACAGGAAGTCGACCGGGTGTTCCGAACGAGCCGGGCCGAAACGCCGCCCGCGCTTTCAGCCTGAACTCACACGTCCCGCCGATCGAACCACGCGACGCTCACGGCGACCAGAACCACGGTCATCACGACCAGAACGCCGACGTTTCCGAGGTCGTACGTACTATTTAGAAGGATCTCGTTGGGATCGTAATAGCGCATCGGAGCGATCGTTCCGACCGCGTCGTACTCGGTGTCGACGAGCAACGACTCGAGCATGAACAGGCCGAACGTAACTCCGAGCGCGGCTCGCTGGGCAATGCTCGTCCGGTCGACGGCGACTGACGCCGCGAGACCGATCGAGGCACAGGCGAAGAGGTAGGGTACCGAGAGCGCGTGGACTGCCACCACGTCGACGGCCGAGAGGGGCTCGTCGACCAGTTCCGCACTGACGTAGACCACGATCGGCGTGAGAACGTTGACGACGACGATCGGCACTCCGAGCGCGAGGAACTTCTCGAGGACGGTTCGATTCCGGGAGATCGGCATCGAAAGCAGAATGTCCATGCGGCCGCGTTCGATGTCGTCTGCGATCGCCCCCGCCGCGAGGTAGGCGAGGTACAGTCCGAGCAGGATCGTCCAGCCGAAGATGTAGAGTTCGAACGCGAGAAAACCCTCGAGCGTCGCCATCGTCTGGACATCGAACAGCTGAATGACTTCGTCTGGATAGGCCTGGAGGAGTTCCTCGTCGACGTCGTCGAACGAGTCGCTGAAGGAGGGATAGATCCAGATGACGACGACCGCGAGCACGGACATCGCGATCGCGAGATAGACGCTTCCTCGCAGGCGATTCCGTCCGTCGTAGCGGGCGATCTCAAGCATCGTCGCCGTCCCCATAAAATCGCAGTAAGACGGACTCGAGCGGTGCCTCCTCGATCGTCAGATCGACCAGTTCGGTCCCCGAGAGAACCGCGAGCAACTCATCGACCGGGCCCGTAAAGGTGAACGTATACTCGCGGAAGGTCTCTGGACGATCGGACTCTCCGACCGCCCCGATCGATTTGTTTCCCGAATCATCCGGTCCGCTCGTCGGGTCGCTCTGTGCGTCCGTCGTAGCAGTTCGCCCGCCGCCGGGATCGTGCGTCCTGTTTCCGGCACCGACCTCGAGATCGTGAACGCCCTCGAGATCGCGATCGAAGGTCGCGCGCGGGATCGGGTCGGCGGTGACGAGGCGAACGACCTTGCCGCTTCGATCCACCAGCGCGTCGATGGGTTCGACCGTGACGACCCTTCCCGAACGGATGATTCCAACGCGGTCACAGAGGCGACGAACCTCACCGAGGATGTGCGAGGAGAAAAACAGCGTTCGGCCTCGATCGCGCTCTCCTCGAACGAATTCAGCGAACCGTTGTTTCATCAGCGGGTCGAGCCCACCCGTCGGCTCGTCCAAGATCACCAGCTCCGGGTCGTGCATGAACGCCGTCACGAGGCCGAGTTTACGAACGTTTCCGTGGGAGTACTCCCGGATCGGCCGCTCGAGGGGCGGATCGAACAGGTCGAGCAGCTTCTCGCTTCGCTCGTCGCCTTTGATCCCGGCGTGGAGTTCGAGGATCTCGCGTCCAGTTGCGGATTCGTCGAACTGGGGATCGTCGGGGAGGTACCCGATCCGGCGCTTGGCCTCGATGAGCGCCCGTTCGTCGGTGATGTCCGCACCTAGAACGCGGGCGCTGCCGTCCGTCGGCGAGATGAGACCGAGCAGCATTCGAATCGTGGTCGTCTTCCCGGCCCCGTTCGGCCCGAGATAGCCGAATATTTCTCCTCGCTCGACCGCAAAGGAGATCGAATCGTTGGCACGCACCCCGCCGTAGTGTTTGGTAAGTCCCTCGAGTTCGACCGCGGCCATACCCCCCTTTCGACGGCGACCGTCATGTAAGCCGGCGATCGTTCTCTCGCCGTGCAGCCGTCTACGCCGCGCTAAGGAATCTGTCCGACGGTCACGAAAAACGGCACCGCCTCCTCCCGTCGATACGTCCGCGCTTCCATCTGGTCGATCACGTCCCGCCCCATCTCGCGCCAGGCGCCCCGAAGTTCGTCGTACTCCACCTCGGTCTGGCCTCCCGCGAGCATCGTCTCGCGGTCGTCGGCCAACCCCGAGCCGGTGGCCTTTCGGCGGGCCGCGAGCAAGGCGGCATCGCTGTAGGGAGGCTCAACCGTCCGAACGTGGTCGTACCGTCGCGTCTCGAGTTCGTCGAGTCCGGCCGATTCGAAGGCGCTTCGTGCGTTTGAACCCAGTGAGACGTCCGTTCCGACGCCGTCGAGGTAGGCATTCCTCGCTCGCTTTTCGAGCGCACGCTCGCTGGTAACGCTCGAGTCGACTTCGACGGCGGCGTTGTTCGGCTCGACGGCCGCCACCCGGTCGCTCGAGACGCGAGCGAACTCGGCCAGTGCGGCCGCGGGATCGGGCAGGTTGATCAACAGCGCCTGACAGACGACGAGGTCGAAGCTGTCGTCTGCGAACGGAAGCCGGTGGGCGTCGCCGGCGACGACCGAAACGCGCTCGCTCGCAGCCCCGAGCAACGTCGGATCGGCGTCGCAACCGACCACCTCGGCGTTCGATTCCGCGTCGAGAACCCGGCTCAACTCGCCGGTCCCACAGCCGACGTCGAGGATCCGGTTGCAGGACTCGAGCGCCAACGGCTCGAGAGCCGCTCTCGAGTCGTCCCACATGCCGTCACGCGTCCGCTCGAGGTAGGATTCGGAGAACTCCCGCACGAACCGCCGTTCGTGGCTCTCGAGTAAAAACGGGTCGATTCCAGACGGGTGGTTACGTCTCGCGGAGTTCGAGTACCTTCTCGATGTTCCAGGCGAAGCCACGCCCGTCTTCGGTTGGCGTCTCGAGTGCGAACGGCAGATCCCGAAGACCGGGATGGTTGACGATCGCGCGCATTCCGTCCGCACCGATGTAGCCCTCTCCGATGTGGGCGTGTTCGTCTTTGTGGGTTCCGACGTCGTGTTTCGAGTCGTTGAGGTGGATGTACTCCAGATACTCGAGACCGATCTCGTCGTCGAACCGTCCGACCGTCTCGTCGACCGCGTCTGGGGTCGTCAGATCGTTCCCCGCAACCAGTGTGTGGGCGGTGTCGATGCAGATTCCGATATCCGTCTCGGTCCGGTCGATGATTCCGGCGAGATGTGAGAACTCGCCGCCGAGTTTGGTTCCGCTTCCGGCGTCCGATTCGACGAGGATCCGAACGTCGTCCGGAACCTCGAGGTCGTCGATCACGCTCGCGGCGTTGTCGAGACCGCCCTCGACGCCCGCTCCCGTGTGTGCTCCCAGGTGGACGTTGACGTACGGGACTCCGAGTTTCTCGGCGGCGTCGAGTTCCGCCTGCATGCTCTCGAGTGACTTTCGACGGAGGTCGTCTTTCGGCGTACAGAGATTAACCAGGTACGCGGAGTGGATCACCCACGGTCCCTCGAGTTTCTCGGCGGTCTCGGTCCGAAAGCCCGTCGCAGCCTCGTCGCTGATCTCGGGTTGAGCCCAGACCTGCGGAGAGGTCGTAAATATCTGCCCGCAGTTGCCGCCGAAGGCCAGTTGACGGTGGATGGCGTTCCGAACGTCGTCGTACGGCGGCGTCTCGTCGTCAGAAGAAACGCGCGAGCCGGAAATCGATACGTGTGCGCCGACCTTCATGGTCATGAATCCCCGTCAGTACCCGTCCGTGATAGGTATACCGGAGCGAGGCGAGCGGCGACTCGCTGTTTGACCGCTGTCGGTCGGCGCCGCCGACCCGGACCTCGACCGGCAGGATCGCGCCACCGGTTAGCTGTTCTCGCCGTCAGCCTCGAGTACCGTTCGGTCTCGTACCCACGCGTCCTCGCCGTACTTTCGGCCCGCCAGTTCCCGAGCGGCCTCGAGTTCACCGTCTCGCCACGATCCTTCCGACGCGTCACACCACTCACCAAGGGTGTCCGCGAGGGTCTCGACCGCCTCGTTGCGGTCGATGCCGACCTCGTCGCGAACGCTCGTCACGCGATCGGAGAACGTCGTCGGCTCGAGGTCGCCCTCGAAGACGCCGACGTGACGCTCGGGTGCACGGTCGTAGTTCAGCGATCCGTGCTGGATGACCACGTCCCGTCGTCGGTACTGTGCGTTGCCGCTTAGCTTTCCGGCGTCCGTGCCCGCACTGGCGGGCGCGACGATGTCGTGTGCCGGATTGATATCTCTGAGATAACACGACGGCTGATAGATCGACGGCTGTTCGGCGTTCGCGAAGTCCGCCTCGATACCCATCCGCTCGAGTGCGCTCAGAATTGGCTCACAAAAGAGCGCGTAACACTCCATCAGATCGCCGGGAACCTCCGATGCCGGCGCGACGATCGAATACGAGATGTCGGCGTGACGGTCGTGATAGATTCCGCCGCCGCCCGTCTGCCTGCGCGTGACGCCGATTTCCTCGTGCTCGCAGTACTTCCAGTCGACGGTCTCTGCGTCCTGTCTGTACCCGAGCGAAAGCGTACTCGGCTCCCACGAGTACACCCGAACCGTTCGAACGTCGTCTTCGAGGGCCGTTTCGGCGGCGATTTCCTCGAGGGCCATCTGTGTTTCCCCCTCCCGTGGATCGTCCCGTATCAGTCGCCAGCGTTCGTCCGCGAGATCGGTCATACGCGTTCGTTGGTTCTGGTGGATTATATTCCGTCGGTATCTCTCGTCTCGAGCGCACCGATTTCATATAGCTAAATACCATTTATTTGGGGGCGTTCGGACGCACTCACCTCTCGAGTGAAGGCCGTGACACGACGTTTTTACGTCCTCGAGGGCTATCGAGGGCCATGGTGCGGAACGTTGCCGGCTTACTGTCGGAACTCGAGGAGGAGGACTTCTATCTCCTGTCGGGCGTCGAACAGGGGATGCGCTTTTCGGAGTGGGTCCAGCGCGAGAAGATACCGAAGTTCTCGCGGTTGACCGACGAGGAGGTCGACTACCGCCTCGAACGATGTCTCAAACGAGGGTTGATCGAGAAAAAGACCATCCAGTACGAGGGCTACACCCTGCAGTTCGAGGGCTACGATACGCTCGCGCTGCGCGCGTTCGTCGAGCGAGAGACGATCTCCGAGTTCGGATCCCCGCTTGGCGTCGGCAAGGAAAGCGACGTCTACGAAGTTCGGTCGTACAAACCGTTCGCCCTGAAGTACCACCGCGAGGGGTACACCAACTTCCGCGAAGTCCACAAAGAGCGGGATTACACATCGGACAACGACCACGTCTCCTGGATGTACACCGCACGAAAGGCAGCCGAACGCGAGTACGACGTTCTCGAGACGCTGTATCCCGACGTCGCCGTCCCCCAGCCGATCGATCAGAACCGCCACGCGATCGTCATGGAGAAGATGAACGGCGTCGAGCTCTCGCGAACGAAACTCGAGGACGATCAGATCCTGGGAGTTCTCGACCTCGTACTGAACGAGATCGCGCGCGCACACGAGCGCGGATACGTCCACGCCGACATGAGCGAGTACAACGTCTTCGTCGACGAGGACGGAGTGACCGTCTTCGACTGGCCACAGTCCGTCCCAACCGACCACGAAAACGCCGACGGGTTTCTCCACCGCGATCTCGAGAACCTCCTGGGATACTTCCGACGCAAGTATCCTCGAGCGGTCCCCGAGGATATCGAGACGGAGGAGGTTGTAGACTCGATCGCTACGGACTCGTTGGAGCCGATCGCGAAACGTCAGGCATAAACTAATCCCCGCTATATTGAACTGCGGCCGTTGTGCAGAGATTCCGCGTTTGAATTTCTACAAACCAACAACTCAGCAACACTTCTCCCCAATGTCGAGCTATCAGAACTTTAGGAGGGGCGGCACAATCCCGGAGAATGGTTTACAGCGTTGGAAAAAATCAGCCGATCAGTAGGTGTGCGAACTGAACACTCACTTAGATTTGCTAGGCTTGATAAGCAAGGAGTAGAGCAGAGTACAAATCCCGGTTATTTCGCTCACTCGTGTCGCTAGTGGAAGATAAAAGGTATACACGCGGGGAGCAAGATCGACCATCTGTCCAAGTGAGTTAACCCCGATTGAGAGCGTCATGGGGACAACAGTGATGAGGCCGAGACCACAGGCTAGGTACAGCATCCGGACGCTGCTGTTTCGCTGGTATCCCCTATAGGCGTGGAACACAATGAACAGCGCTAATCCGAGGGCGATAAGCGATGCAGATAGCAGTAGCAAATAATCGGACGGCAGCTGTGTATCGGTCGCCTGGATCACGGACATCATAATCCCTCCCACATATCAGTGAAGCGGTCAGCGAGATCGCCAGTTGCCTTCTCTGAGACCGTTATCTTGAATCCATCATCAGTGAGACGAACGGTAAGTTCATCCAACCGTGCTTCGTACAGACTATAGTGAGTTCCATCGGGTTGTGCGACGCGCCGTTCAGCGAGAAGTCCGCATTCGACTAGTCGTTCTGTCCGCCGGTAGACCGTGGAGATTGAGATATCACATATTTCGCTAATTTCTTTGGCCGACATTGCATTGTTCCGTGTCTGTTGGAGGATTACCTGCGCGTACTGATCGTCAAGGAGAGCGAGTATTTCATCTGCGTCCGCTTCATCGGTCACGCCTATACTCTCCTCGGCTGTGATGCCCCAAGTTGCCTTGTGTTGAGACGGCCAGTTGGCTGCCGCATGTGCGCTCATTCTGTTCACTCCGGATACAAATCATCCATTAGTTACCATCTTTCACTTACGTGTTCTGTCGGACTCGCATGAACAATGCTGCGATCCCATACTGAATTAACACGGTTAGAACAAACGCAATTCCACCGGTGTACTCGCCGGGAACCACACCGAGAGCGAGTTGATATGTGCCGATGAACAAACCTGCCGTGATCAGCGCGGCTGAGATAGTCCACACTACTGCTGCGCTGCTTGAATACGCGACAGGCCAGTAACGCTCGTATGCGTAAGGAATGAACACTCCGATATTGAGCGCAAGGAATAATCCTCCCGTAGTTGGATCGCCTATCTGAGCAAATACAAACCATGCCACAACAGCAAGGATCACAGAAACAACACTGACCGAGAGATTGCTTGTTAGGTCCTCTTTGAGACGTGCCCCGAGCGACTGATTGTCGGACATGTATCTACGTTGGCAACCGGACAATAAGGTATTTACCCGCATTCGCTGACTCAGCGAATCAGCATTCTTCCGTAGATCTGTTGTAACTATCTACCGCTGATTGGCCATCTCTATAAGATCAATACATCTTCTGTAGTTAGCGTTCAGGAGTTTGTCTTCACTCACTATTCTCTTCGGATTGGTCGTCTGTAATGGGCTCGAGGGATTCTTCCATCCGTTCGAAATGAGCTTTACGGAGCGCTTCCTCTGACGGCTCTTTCTGCACGACAGACGTATCCTCAGGCAGTTCTACGTCCTCATCCACCAATGGATCTACGTCGACCACCATCTTGCGGATCTCCATATCCCGATTGATTTTCCCGACCAGCTGCTCGAACGCCGTCTCACGTTCGTGCCGAATCCGCCGGAGCTCTCGGACCTTCCGCTCGAACTCTGTCTGCACTGCCCAATCATACACGCGACGTCCGAGGATCGTGAGTTCATATCGCTTCTCTGTCCCATGCTCGGTCGGCCTGTGACTCACCGTGAACACGTCGCGCTCAACACCTTCCGAGAGCCGTGAGGACACCGTCGAGCCACTGACCGCAACCGCGTCGACGAGTGCGTTGAACGTCGCTGTTCCCGTCCCGATCTCCGTAATAAGTTCCGCCGCTCCCTTCTTCCGAAGAAACGACTCGAGTTCGTCCAATCCCATCGTACCTTCCTGTTCTCGGCCCACTACTATAAGTCCAAGCAATATTTGATTCACACTGATTCTTGACTCACATCGAATTGTAATCACAATCAATTCTCCAAGTATAGCACGCATACCTCTTCATATGGCTCCCACTACAAGCCAAGAGCAGACAATCGGCATTAATGCACAATCAAATTTTCACTCTATTCTATACTGATATTCGCTCCTTCACAGCAGACGCTTCTACACCCTATCACTCCAGTATCTGGTCGATCGCAGCCCAGAAACAGAGCAGCTTGTCCCGGAGGTGGCTCAATGTCGACTGATCCGTCGGCTGTCGCTGAGTCAATCATTGTCCACGCGGAGACGCTCTGTGAGCGTGAAGACCACCTCTGGGATGCCATCCGGAAACTCTCAATCCCCGTCGACGAACTGGAGGATGCCCGCAATCAGAACCGCGTAACCTTTGGAACTGACGAGATGTTCCGCACGCTCTTATTCAAAGGAATTCGCGGCATCTCCCAGAACGAATTAGCGCAACGACTCGGTCGGGAGCCGAGCTTAGTCAAGAGCTTCCACCTCGATATCACCGATCTCTCGAATACACCGACCCAACAACAGCTCTCGTACACGCACGCGCAGTTCAGCGAGGATACCCAGGAAGTCCTCAATCGCACGGTTGCTGGCGTCCGGCAAGTTGCTCTCGACAACGGTGTCCTCACAGAAGGGCTCGTCCCATCAGTCCCAGCCGAAACCGAGGAAGAGTCACAAAGCGCGAATGAGTACAAGAAGGAGAAGGCCCAGAAGACGCTGACGCTCGCTCGAAAACACGTTATCCCCGAATTCGACACGCATCGAGCAGCCCACAAGACGTACTCCGACGAGGTAATGCTGGATATGTTTGCGAGTATCTGCGCGAACAACGGCAGTGCCCACTCAGAAGCCGAGTACGGCTGGCTCACCGACGACGAACTCATCTGCGACGACTCGACCTTCCTACGAGCAATCAAAAAGATAGCCACGCCCGAAGACTCGGACGGCCAGCTCACGTTCGAGGACTTCGAGGACGATGACTCGATGCCCGAGATCGACCAGATTCGGGACGCTATTATGACGGCGTTCAACGCCGCGACGGAAAACATCATCAACTCGATCCGTGGCGACGATCCCTTCGACTCTCGTGAGACCGTTGCGGCGATCGACATCACCCACGAGCAGTTCCACGTCTGGCCGTGGGAAGACAAGGAGGCGGGGATCGCGAAGCCAGACTACCCGAAGATGGTGAGCGGGTACAAGAATGACGGCGAGTACAAGCGCGGGTACAAGTACGCCACAATCACGCTGGTTGGAGACCACGCACCGATCGTTCTCGGTATTGAGCCGGTCAAAGAGAACTCTGCGTGGGAACCCGACGACTCTCCATCGTACTCGAAAGCCGACTTAGTAAGTCGGTTGCTTGACCGGGCCGAGCAGTTCGTCGACCTGGATCTGGTGATGTTCGATCGTGGATTCTACGTCAATCGCGTGTACGCCGACGTTCACGATCGCGGGCTCACGTACCTCTCGCCGGTTCCGACATATGAGGATGATTTAGAGGATATCCAGAATATTCAGAAACATCCAACGGCGGACGAAGCTGTGAAAAATGATGTCCCGTTCGGAATCGACGGTGAGGTCCACCATGAGGCGGAATTCCTCTATGCGCCGAGTACGAGCGACGATGCTGACGGAAAGTACGCGGTGTTCGTAACGAACCAGGACCGCGTCGAGCCCGAAGATATCTCGAGTGTCGTGAACGGGTACAGTCGTCGGTGGGATATCGAGAACCAGTACAAGTCGATCAAGGATTTCATGCCGAAGACGTCGTCGACGGACTACCGGCTTCGGCTGTGTAACTTCGCGCTGTCGACGCTGATCTACAATCTGTGGCGGCTGACGGATTACCTCATCAAGGTCGCGCTTGACGAGCCGATCCGGTCACCGCCAGTGATCACGGCGAAGACGTTCGTGCGAGCGTTGGGCGACTTCCTGCGTGAGTTCGGGTAACGTTTTTCTCACTCCGAGTTCACTAATTCGGTAGCGGCTGCGCTGTCGATTTTTGCGAATTTTCGAACTAGTTGTCATATAGGTGAATAGTTCGTAGTTGCTAATTCGATCTCGTCCGATTTTCGCACCGAATTGGGAATCACCAGCTCGTGAATTTCCTAGTTTCATTTGTAGGTTTATAAGCACGCGAAGAATGTGGTTGTGACGATTCGGATCCGGGCCACGAGCCGGTCCGTCGAGGGCGAGATAGCGACGCCAGGGGGTCGAAACGAAGAGACTCGAGCGTTTTCGCGTCGAAAACCGACGAATGAGACGAGGTGACTTACGCTTCGGAGCGTTCCAGTTCGTAGGCCGTCTCTTCGATGAACACGCGACCGCTTCCCGTTGCAATCCGCCGGGACCCGTTCTCACGTTCGTACAGGATCGCTCCCGTGTCGGCGTTGAGCGCGGACAACTCGTGTGAATCGCTGACCGTCCACAGGACGCCGTGATCGACGAGCAGCGGGTTGATAACGCTCCCGTCGATTCGCGTCTCCCACAGTAGGTCCCCGTCACTCTCGTCTCGAGCGAGAACCCACCCCGAGCGCGTTCCGCCGTAAATCGTTCCATTGGTGTGAGTGATCCCCGAATCGAAGGTTCGGTCGGGTTCGCGCTCCCAGCGCAGTTCGTCGTCGACCGGGTCGTACGCCTGTAGTTCCGACTCAGCGAAATAGAGGGTGTCTTCGGTTACGATGAACCCGTCAAATCCGATCGAAACGTCCTCCTCGTGGACTCGAGTTCCGGTTTCGCGCTCGAACACGTTCAGTTCCCAGCCGCGGCCGACGTACAGGCGGTCGTCGAAGACGGTGATACCGGAGAAGAATCCCTCGTCGAACTGTTCTTCCCAGCGTACGTCGCCGGTGGTGGTATCGATCGCTCGTATTGACGGGTTCTGATCTTCGTCGGTGCCGCCGGAGTCGGTCACGCCGTAGTAGATCGTCTCGTCGTGGACCGTAAGCGCTCGAAAGTAGGTCTCGGCTCGCTCGCCGTCCGTCTCGTGAACCCAGAGTTGCTCTCCCGTCTCCGAATCGAACGCGTACAGTCGCGCACCGTCGGTGTCTTCCATTCCGGTTGCTGCCGTGACGATCGCACCATCGAGAGAACGGATTCCGCCGCCGTCGTGCTCGGTGATCGCGAAGCGATATCCGTCTTCGATCTCGTCGGACGACCAGTCGATCTCGCCGTGCTCGTCGTAGCGCTCGAGCCGCGTCGTCTCCACCTCATCGGAGTGAGGGGGTCTGACGACACCAACGAACGAACCGTCGTGAAACGCGATACTGTCGACGTCTCGGCTCCACGCCTCGACCAGATCTATCCGTTCGGTATCACGTTCGATTCCGTCGGTTTCCGTCCGAGTGTCGCCGTCCTCACCGTCGGGGCTCGTCTCCGTTCCGTCGTCGGTCTCCCCTGTCGATTGCTCCTGGAGTTGGAGACAGCCGCCCAGCAGTCCCAGCGTCGAGAGCGTACAAAAACCCCGCCGTCGCATGCCTCACTGTTCGGATGACCGCAGATATTCGTTTCGATACGGTCTCCATGTCTCAGTCTCGCTCGACGTCGTAGGCGGTGTAGTAGGGTTCGGGGACGTAGACGCGGCCCTCGAGCGGGGCCATGGGATCGTCGGTTGCGGCCTCCGTCTCGCGGCGGTACAGCGGCGTTCCGTCCGTCGCGTCGAGCGCCCAGACGGTGCTCGTGTCGTCGAACGCCCAGACGATGCCGTCGTCGTATCGCGGCGAGCCGGTGACGCTCCCGACAAGGCGGTACTCCCACCGTTCGCTTCCGTCGTCCGCGTCGTAAGCCGACACGTAGCCCATGTCGTCGCCCGCATAAATCGTCCCGTTGGCGACGGCGATCTGCGAGTGGATGGCGTTCTCGAGAGTGAGCTCCCATTCGACGGCTTCAGTGGCCAGATCGAACGCTTGAACCGACTCGTGGCCCGTAAAGTACAGCGTGTCGCCTCTCCGAGCGAACCTCCCCGAGACGTCGTGTTCCCGCTCGATCTCACCGGTATCCGGATCCAGCGCGTACAGTACGTCATCCGAGACGTACAGCGTGGAGTCGAAGAGAACCGGCCCGTACGGGTGTTCCGTCCCGATCGTTCGTTCCCACTCGATCTCCCGAGAGTCGACCGAAAGCGCCCGGATCGGAACCGCCTCGTCGTCGAACGGCGTTCCCGTGTAGTACACCCGTTCCGTAGTCGCATCGAGCCCTCTCAGCCGATCGAGACCCGTCTCGTGCATCCACAGCTCGGTCCCATCGTCCCCGTCGTAGGCGTAGATTCGGCCATCGTACTCGCCTGGCTCGGACGTGAAGCTCGTGTAGTTGATGAACGCGAACTCGTCCGTTCTCGCGAATCCGTCGCCGTTCATCGGCCAGATGCTGTACCTGTCAGGGTCGCTGCTTTCTGTCGACCACACCACTTCGCCGTCCCGGGTCAGAACGTACACGTCCGGGCTGTCCCTGGCGACGAACTGCCCGTCGGAAACGTACACGTGCGAGAGTTCCAGATCGTGCCAGGCCTCGGTCAACTCGAGTTCGTCAGGCTGGTCGTCGCCGTCGGTATCTTCACCACTCGCTGGTGCCTCGTCGTCGTCACTCCCGCCCGCGTCGTCGCCGTTACCCGGCGTGGAGTGGGTGTCGGCGGACTGTTCGTCCGGCGTCTCCTCGAGAAGCGGCTGCATGCATCCCGCCAGCCCCCCGAGTATCGACAGCGAAGTCACACGCAGCGCCTCCCGCCTGTTCGCGAGACCTCCGACGTTCGATCCCTCCCGTGACATTACGAACTACCGGTGTGTCACTGTTCAAAAACGTATCGAATCCCGTGAATTTGCGACCTAACACGGTACGACGTGCGTGTACCGGGCGAGGCGGGACGGTTTCACGGTTCGAACCTGTCTGATCGGTAGTATTAAATAAGTCAGTTTGTATGGCCCATCTAGATGGTTGCGACACCGCTTCGCGTCGTTCGATACGGGTTCTACGCCGTTTTTGACCCCTCAAAAATCGTCGGAGAACGAACGGCGGTTTACGCACAGACGCGACGCGAGCGGGTCCGAAAGGCGGCCCGGCTGGTTAGTTTCTACCTGACCAATCTGTTCGTCTACGCTGTTCCGTTGACGTACGCCGGTTTCGGCGCCACCGGAACGGTCGGTGATCCGCCCGCCATCGTCGGGGAACTCGCGGTCATCGTCGGCTCGGATCCGGCCACGACCTGGCAGTTCCTGTCTACGCTGATTCAGAACTGCTCGTACCTCCTCCTGTTCTCGGTTCTGACGTTCGGGATGTTTCATCTCGCCGTCTGGCTCACCCGGAACTCGAGTGGGTTTCTCCAGTCGATTCACACCGTCGTCTACAGCACCGGTATCTATCTCGCAGCGATCTTCAGTTTCACCTGGTATCTCTCGACGTCGCCGGCGATCGTCGTCGCTGAGGGGTGGTTGATCTGGATTCAGGCCGAGTTCATTTACACGCTCATCGACCTCGTCGGGGCAAATCTGGAACTCCCCGGTGGACGTCCGGATCCCGTCGATTTGGGCGGCATTACGCAATCCGGAGCGCTCGCGCTCGCCGGCCTGTTCGTCTCGGTCGGCTACTACCTGTACTCGTTGTACCTCGGTAGCCGGATCAACCACGAATCGAACCGATTTGCGGCGCTGATCGCGGTCGCCTTCGTGATCGTCTCACCGATCCTGTTCGTGCTCGGATCGATCCTGCTGGCACTGTCCGCCCAGACCGGCACCGTTGCCGCCGCGTTCCTACCGATTTAGCCATGACACCACAGCAATCCATACCCGACGCCGACGAATCGATCGATGATCAGTCAGCCGAGACCGACGGATCCGATCCGTCACGTCACGAGCGAGTGCGTCTCCGGACGCGACCGACGATCAAACCGCCGCTGGTGTGGATCCTCGTGACGGTCATCGTGGGTGGCGCACTCGCTCTCGCGTCCTTCGCCAACGTCTACGGACTCGAGGACCCCGGTCTCGCATCGATCGTCGGATGGACGGTCGTCTTCGTCGTCTTCGTCGTTTCCCTCCGGTTGCTCGTTCGCATCTACGTCTTGACCCGGACGACGTACACGGTGACCGAGACGGACATTCGCCACGAGTTCTCGCTGTGGTTCAGACAGTACTCGCGGGAGATCCCCCTCGACAGAGTTCGCGGACAGGAGTTCCAGCAGGATCGCATCCAGCGGGTTTTCGGCGTCGGAACGATCTCGGTTCTCACCGGCGGGACGAACGCCAGCCTCGGCTACGTCGAGTTTCAGAACGTGCCGAATCCGAACGAGGTGACAGAAACCGTCCGCGAACAGCGTCTCGCTGCATCGCCCATCGGCGGCCTCGAGTGAGACGATCTGCTGTACGTCGGTTTCGGTGGACCGTCGAACGATCGCGGTCCCACCGGTAGATCGATACGATAGATCGTACGAGTCACCGACGACGGGTGATCGTCGGCCGGGTTCGAAGTCCTTATACCCGAACGACGGATACGTTCGACCGACTCGCTGGTTCGCGGGCATCAGTGGGCACCTGCACGGCATCCGCCGCAGGTCGGGATGTGATCCGCGGGGACGGTCCCCGGTCCGGATTGAACCAGGAAAGGCCCGCAGGTAACACCAATGGCACGAAGCTTCTACTCCCACATCAAGGAGGCATGGAAGGACCCCGACGACGGTAAACTCGGGGAACTGCAGTGGCAACGCAAACAGGAGTGGCGCAAACAGGGCGCGATCGAGCGAATCGATCGTCCAACGCGACTCGACAAAGCGCGCGAACTCGGCTACAAAGCGAAACAGGGAATCGTCGTAACCCGCGTTTCCGTCCGAAAGGGGACGGCACGCAAACAGCGACACAAGGCCGGTCGACGCTCGAAGCGCCAGGGCGTCAACCGCATCGGGCGGCGAAAAAACATCCAGCGCATCGGAGAGGAGCGCGTCTCCCGGAAGTACCCCAACCTGCGGGTGCTCAACAGCTACTGGGTCGGTGAAGACGGCTCACAGAAGTGGTTCGAAGTGATCCTCGTCGATCCGAACCACCCCGCGATCGAAAACGACGACGATCTGAACTGGATCTGCGACGACGCCCACAACAACCGCGCGTTCCGTGGCCTCACTAATGCCGGCAAGGCAAACCGTGGGCTCAACAACCGCGGCAAGGGTGCAGAGAAGGTCCGTCCGTCCAACACCGGTGGACAGGGTCGCGCGAAGTAACGACAGCGAAATCGCGTTCTCGGTTCGCGCATAATCGATCGAAATCGAACAAAACCGATCACGTTTCGTCCGTTCGATAGTTTCCATCGAGCGGGAGCTATGCCCGATATTTAAGCTCTCGGCACGCCTACGTTCGGCCATGACGGATCACATCCTCGTTCCCGTCGACGATTCCAACCGATCGACGCAAGCGATCGAGTTCGCCTGTCGGGAGTACCCGAATGCGACGATCACCGCATTACACGTCCTCGATCCTGGCGATTTCTACGCGGCGACCGGACTCGAGGGTGGTGCGATGGTGAACTACGACGAGATTCACCAGCAACACGAACGACAGGCCGAGACGGTCCTCGAGAACGCACGCGAACTGGCGGCCGAACACGGACGCGAACTCGAGACCGAACAGATGATCGGCAGCGTCTCCCGGTCGATCGTCGATTACGCCGACGAACACGACGTCGATCACGTCGCGATCGGCAGCCACGGCCGAACGGGTGCGAGTCGAATCCTCCTCGGTAGCGTGGCCGAGACGGTGGCCCGGCGCTCGCCGGTCCCCGTAACGATCGTTCGCTGAGGCTATCGCCTCACTGAATTTCTCTCGGAATCAGACGCTCGTGAGCGCGCCGACTGGTGCGTCCGTTCGCCCGCGTGCGCGTTCGATCCCGTCTTCGCCGGCGGCGATGAGGGTGAAGACGCCGGCGACGTCGGCATCGGCCGTTTCGACGATGTCGAGGAGGAGTTCCTGCGTTTCCCCGGAGCGAATGAGGTCATCGACGACCAGAACGGATTCGCCAGCGTCGATCGCGGATGCGGGGAGGTAGTAGGTGAGTTGAATTCCCGATTCGAGTCGTTCACGGGCCTCGATGAACTCCTCGACGGCGGTTTCTTTGCGCTTTTTCGCGTAGGCACAACGCGTCCCGTAGTAGCTCGCAAGCGACGCGGCGAGCGTGATTCCGTCGGTTGCTGCGGTGAGAACGACGTCCGGTCGACCGAACTCGAACCCGTTCGCGATGACGGGCGAAACGAGGTCCAGAAACGGCTGGTCGAAGACGGTCCCGGTGTTGTCGACGTACCCTTCGTCGTCGACCTGGATTCGCGCGCCGAGTTCCTCGGCCAGGGCCGTTCGGCCGAGGTCTTCGACGACGTCGTGTGCGCGGTCGGTTCCGGGGAGAACGTGTCCGTTGACGTATCGGTTGAGATCGCCTGCAGGGAGCCCGGTCGTCACGGCGAGTTCGTCGTACGTTCGCGTTTCTTTCAGCATTCGCAGGACGTCGACGGCTCGTAACTGAAGGGCTGCTTTCTCGGCTCGGTTCATACCACTATGCACGATTCCACAACTATGGGTATTTCGATCGAATTTCTATCCAGGATCGACACGGACGTGGCTCTTTGATTCGAGAAGGTGGCTCTCCGTGGATCGACGTAATCCGTCGCCGCGCTCGAGCGTGTGCCGTCTGGTGGATTTTCCGGACCGGTCGGCGGAATACCCTCCGTTCCGATGTGACCGTCTGACATTCGTTTCGCGTACTGGGCTCTGATCCGACCGGTGATTGAACTTTCGCTCGTTTCGAAGCCGGCAACGCACAGCCGAGAGCCGAGCCCTTTTCAGCCGTCCGGGCCAGGTTCGGACGAGGAACACCGTGTCGGATACCGAACTGGAACGGGACGGGGATCGAAAGCGCGTCGACATGACGACCGGCGTGATCCCTCCGAAACTGCTCCAGCTGGCGTGGCCGCTCGTTCTGGGGAACCTCCTCCAGACGTTCTACAACCTCGCGGATATGTTCTGGGTCGGTCGCGTGGGGAGCGACGCCGTCGCTGCCGTCTCGCTCATGTTCCCGCTCTCGTGGCTGTTCGTCTCGACGGCGATGGGGCTAACCGCCGCGACCATCGCTCTCGTCTCCCAGCACGTCGGCGCTGGCGACGACCGGACGGCTGACAGAGTCGTCGGGCAGACGATTCTACTCGCCCTCGCGGTCTCGAGCGCTCTCGCCGCCGTCGGCCTGTACTTCCGGCGACCCTTGCTGTGGCTGATCGGTGCGCGCGATCAGGTGTTCGTCGAGGCGCTCGCGTACATCGAAGTCATCTTCCTCGCACTACCGTTGACGTTCCTGTTTTTCGCGTTTCGGTCGTCGTTGCAGGGTGCCGGTGACACGAAGACGGCGATGTGGCTGGTCCTCATCTCGGCGGGTATCAACGTCGTTCTCGATCCGTTTTTCATCCTCGGCTGGGGGCCGTTCCCCGAGATGGGAACGCGAGGGGCGGCGGTGGCGACGTTTATCGCTCGAGCGATCGCAGCCGTTGCGGGTATCGTCATCCTCCTCGACGGTCGGTTCGGCGTTCGACTTCGGGTCGGTGATCTCGTGCCGAACCGTGCGATTCAGCGCCGGTTGATCGACGTCGGCTACCCGGCCACGATCGACGGCTGGGCGCGCAGTTTCGCCTCGGTCGCGATGGCGGGATTCGTCGCCCGCTTCGGCGCAGCACCCACCGCGGCGTACGGGATCGGCGTCCGGTTGATGTCAGTCACCTGGGCGGTTTCAGGAGCGGTCGGTGATGCGACGGCGACCGGCGTCGGGCAGAACCTCGGTGCGAAAACGCCCGAGCGGGCCGCAACGGTCGCCAGGACGGCGACCGCGACGACAATGGTGTTCATCTTCGCCGTCGCGGCGATTCTCCTCGCGTTTCCCGCCCAGGCGATGCGGATCTTCGTCGCGGATCCCGACGTGATCGCCGAGGGCGTCGTCTTTCTCCGGATCATGACCCCCTTCTGGGCGCTGTTCGCCGGCGTGATGGTCATCCAGGGAGCGTTCCGCGGAGCCGGCAACACGCGAGAGGCGATGGTCCTCTCGTTCCTCTCGCGGTGGATCTTTCGCGTGCCGGTCGCGCTCGTGCTCGCGTTCGCCTGGACGATTACCGTCCCCGGCGTCGGTCTCACGTTCGCCGCCTTCGACTGGGGCATCGAGGGGATCTGGTGGGCGTACTCGTTCGGTATGGTCGCCTCGTTCGTCGTTGCCGTCGCCTGGTTCCGTCTCGGCACGTGGCGAGAAGCCGTCATCGACGACGGCAGCTCGCCCGGAGACGGCTCGAGTCCACCGGAGACCGACACCGAGTCCGTCTGATGCGTTCGACGCCGGGTCGATCACCGCTCGAACAGGCTAACCGGGAGCCACTTGCGGAGCGCCGGACTGAACTCGGCGGCCATCTGCGCGTCGGCATCGGTGAACGCGTCCATCAGGATCAACGTTCCGAGGTACGTTGCGATCACCACGACCGGAAGGACGGCCACGATCGCGAGGTCGGACTCGAGGACGTAGACGACGGGAACGCCGGCGATCGTGGCCGGGACGCCCGAAGCCACGATCTTCGCGAAATCCCTGGTGAACGGATGAATGCGGTCGAGGTAGTAGATCTCGGCCAGCGTCAGTGCGCCGACCAGAAAGAGCGCCGCCGCGGAGCCGATCGCAGCGCCTTCGATGCCGACGATCGGAACGAGCGCCATCGAGACGATGAAATTGGTTCCGAAGAGTGCAAGCGTGTTGGCGAAGACGATCCGCGAGTAGCCGAGTCCCTGTAACAGCGAGCCGTCCGGACCGCCGAACGTGACGTTGAACAGAAACGCGCCGGCGAGCAGTGCAACGACCGCGCTGGCTTCGGCGTACTGTGGCGTGTACAACACCGCGAGATACGAACTCGCCCCGAGCGAGAGCACGATCGCCACCGGGAGCGTGATCGCGACGATCCAGCGAGCCATGATCCGAAACCGCTGTTGGACCAGTTCGACGTCGTCTCTGGTTTCCGCGATGAGGGGCTTGAACACCGGCGACAGGGAGTTGAAAATGATCATCAGCCCGGAGCCCAGCATGTAGCCGACCCGGTAGATACCGACGTCGTCGGACTCGAGGAAGTACCCCAGAACGAAGTAGTCGACGTGTCCCATCAACACGAAGACGACGCTAGTCATCGCGAGGGGCACGGAGTACGTCACGAGCGGTCCCGGTGCGACGAACTCGAGTTCGGTCGAGAGGAGGTCCCACGCCTTGTAGGTGAAGACGGCCGCGCCGATGGTGATCGCGACGAACAGACCGATGACGTAGCCGGCGATCAGACCCAGGAGCCCGTATCCGACGAGCAATAGAACGGCGGTGACGGCGAAGCGAACGATCGGACGGACGAGATCGCGCATGATGACGCGATACTGCAGCTTTTTGATGCTGTAGTAGGAGGTGAGCAAGACGTTGTAGATCGCGAGCATCGGGATCGTCACGGAGAGGAGCAACAGAGCGATCCGCATCGCCGGCTCCTGGAAGAACTCGCCCACGAAGTCGGAACTCATCGCGAGTGCGAGCGCGACGAGCGAGGACGTCACGAGGACGGTCGCGGTTACCTGGACGATCACGCCCTTTGCCTTGCCGCGTTCTCCCTCGTCTAAATACTGTGGAACGAAGTAGTCGATCGCGAGCGGGAGACCGAGGTTCGCAAACACCTGCATGAACAGAATGACGGACGTCGCGAGAACGAACAGTCCGTAGACGGAAGGGCTGACAAATCGTGTCATCAGCATGACTATTGCGAAGCCGAAGACACCGTTGACGACGTTCCCGACGAACGTGATGCTTCCTTGCTTTGCGAGCGTCGAGATGCCCTCGTCCTGATTCGTCATGTCCCCATACCGGTCGTGTCTCCGCACCGTCACCTGCCAGGTGCATCGCCGCCTAGACGCCAGTCGCCGGTTCGAGTTCGTACGACTCGACCTCGGCAGCTCTCTCCCCGAAGTGTGGAAATTCGACCTCGAACGCCCACTGTTCCCCTGAAGAGACGTCCTCGTCGACGTTCTCGATGACGCTCTCGAGTTGCTCGCCTTCCTCGTCGAAGAAAGTTGCCCGAATCTCGATGTAACTCAGCGTCCGCTCGCCCACGTTTCGAACGACTGCCCAGACGTAGACGCGCTCGTCTTCGGTTCCAGGATCGTCTCGCACGAGGTCGTCCCAGACGATTTCGACGTCTCCGGGCTCCGTGATGTCTTCTCCGTTCTCCTCGACGAAGTCGAGACAGCCGGGTAACACGATCGCGAGCGAGAGGAACGCGCGACGATGCATCTGCCTGCTATTCGCGGGGCCGCATCTTGAGGGTTCTGGCGATCATCGAGAGGCCGCCGATGCGATCAAAAACGCGTCCGTTTTACAGCTTCGTCGGTACCATCCGGTATGGAGTGTCGCCACTGCGGCTCGCCGCTCGAGAAACCCGGCGACTTCTGTCTCGTCTGTCGGGAGTCGAACACCGGCGCGATCGTCCTCGAGGCGGCACGGGACCGGGCGACGATGACGATACTCGCGAGAGCGGATGGCGACGACGAACGACCCACCGACGACACGCAGATCCGAGGGACGACGACGATCACGACGACGCCCGAACGCGGTGAGAACGAACCCGTCGAACTCCGGAATTTCGCTGGACTGATCGGTGACGAAATTCGCCGCAAACGACCCGAGGAGGTCTATGCGGGCGGCGTTCGGTCGGTTATCCGTGCCGTCCGCGCGGACATTCACTACCCGTGCTACCGCGTCGACGACGAGGACCCCGTCGCCGCCGTTCTCGAGCGCCGCGGAAATCGCGCACTCGACGTCGTCGAGACGCCTCCGGCCGAGAAGATCGGCGGCAGCCACACGACGCTCATCGGCGGCCGAACCGGAATGCGAGCCATTCACGCCGTCGCCGACCACCCTCACGTCAAAAAAGTCATCCCCGGTCCGATCGACGCCGGCGGAACCGGTTCCCGGTCCGGTCTCCGGGCGAAAGTCACCCGCGCCGACGGTGGCGGCAACGTTCGCATGCTCTTGCGCGACGGCTCGAGCGTCCAGGAAAACCGTATCGTGACGACCGCCCGCGATCGGGAGATGGGCGAGCGGATCCGCGACGATCTGAACGACGTCCTCTCCGACGAGGAGTTCCGGTAGGCGCTCTCGACGGAACCCGTCGGGCCGGGCCCGCTTTTCCGATCCGTTGGCCGAAACGCACGAATATTGTCACGACCCCGTGGAAGTGTCACCGTCTGCTGGTTGTCCACACCTTATCCGACCAGCGTAATTAGATTTAATTAGCTATGCTCGAGCGTCCCGACGCCGTCCTGGCCGCGATTCCGTTGCTCGCGGCGAGCGGACTGGTCCTTCGGTCGCTGATCGCCGCAACCGGGTTCGGAACCGGATTGCTCGTCGCACCGCTGGCTCCGATCGGCTATCTCGCCGCCTTCGCGCTCGTCGTTCACGAACTCCTCGTCGGACCCGTCGCCCAACGTTCGAACGACGGATCGTCGTGACTCAACAGCTTTAAGAATCCGCTGACGATAGAGAGCAGTACTATGGCCGATAAAGGAACCGTCGGTAGCGCGGGCCGCTTTGGCGCTCGTTACGGTCGAGTCGCACGACGTCGCATCAGCGAGATCGAAGACGACATGAACAACGCCGAAGTCGACGGTGACGACGTCTCTCGCGTCGGGACCGGTATCTGGAAGAACGACGAAACCGGCGAGGTCTTTACCGGCGGTGCGTACCGACCGAAAACGCCAGCCGGTCGCACCGTCACGCGTTCGATCCGCGCCGCACTGGCCGACGACAGCGACGAATAATACCGACGTCGATCACACACATGAGTTACAAGTGTTCCCGCTGCAAACGTGACGTCCAGCTCGATGAGTACGGCGGCGTCCGCTGTCCCTACTGTGGACACCGCGTCCTGCTGAAAGAACGCAGCCGCGACGTCAAGGAAGTCGGCGTCGACTAACGGTTCGTGACTTCTCACGACGCGACTCTCGAGTTCGAGTACGGGTGCGCGTCCACGGCACGTACCGTCGCGGAGAGCGTCCGTCTCGAGATCGGTGATATCGACGACGATCGGTCTCGGACGGCGATCGAGCGAACCGACTCGACGGTCCGCCTCGAGGTCGCTGCCGACGATGCCGTCGCGTTACGGGCGGCGCTGAACACCTGGTTTTCCCTGGTCGACGTCGCAGAGCAGGCCGGAACTCTCGGAGAGTACACGCTCGAGCGGCGCTGATACGGCCTGCTGTCCCGACGTTCTGGCACACCCGCAGACGGCTCGCGGGTACTTCGGAGACGGCTCGCAGCGGACCGCGCGACTGGATGGCTCCGAAACCAGCGAGATCGCCCGCAGTGACGGCCGTTCGTGATCGGATGCCGACTCTCCCGAACCGACCCGCCGATCGAGCGTAAAGCTTGACTTTTTAAGTCCGGAGGGCGACGGTCGAGACATGCAAGGAAACCTGCCGCCGGAAGCACAGGAGAAAATCGAACAGCTTCAGGACCTTCAGGAGACCGCACAGCAGGTCGCCGTCCAGAAGCAGGAAGCCGAATCCACCCTCACGGACGCCGAAAACGCCCTCGACGAACTCGAGAACGTCGACGACGACACCGTGATGTACCGCCAGGTCGGTGAACTCCTCGTCGAGACGGAGTACGACGAGGCCGAGGACGAACTCGATGACAAGGTCAACTCCCTCGAGATCCGTCTCGAGACGCTCGAAAAGCAAGAAGACCGCGTTCAGCAGCAGTTCGAGAGCCTCCAGGAGGAGCTCGAAGGGCTGCTCGGCGGCGGGATGGGCGGCGGCCCGGCCGGTCCGGGCGGCCCGGGCGCTGGCGGCGCGTAAATGACGCAGGCTGAACCGACCGACGAAGCGGTCGTCCAGACCGCATCCGACGCCGCGGAAGGGCTGATCTTCTCGCGGTACAAACAGTCGGTCGTTCGCGACTGTGACGTCACCGTTACGTTCGAAGAGGGCGTCCTCGACGTGGACGTTTACGTAAACGTCCCCGACGACGAGGGAAGCCACGATCCCGAGCGTGTTGCCGACGACGCCGCGCTCGCTGCCCAGGAGGCCGTCGACGAACTGTTTGAGGAATCCGGATAATCCGGCCGGCGAGCAGCGAGGGCGAAGCGTTCAGAATCCGATCTCCCTCTATGCGGACTGCCGTCGGCCGGTTTCGGTGTTACCACGACTGTCCAGCGGATGTACCGGTCGTCGAACCGGCAGACGTCTCACGTCCGCCACCTCCGCGTGTTCGGCCGGATCCGACGACCGCCTTTCGCGCTTACTGTTGGATAACCAAAGCTTAGTGAGGACCGACCACGAAGTCGTATTCGTTCAGACTATGTCCTCCACACCACGAGCGATCGATGCGGACGGATTGACGAAGCGGTTCGGCTCCGCGACCGCCGTCGACGGCGTCGATCTGGCCGTCGAACGCGGGACCGTCTACGGCTTTCTCGGACCGAACGGTGCCGGAAAGACGACGACGATGCGAATGCTGACGACCCTCACCCGTCCAACGGCCGGCAACGCGTGGATCGCAGGCGATCCCGTGACCGACCGTGGCGCTGTGCGTGACTCGATCGGCTACCTCCCCGAAGAGCCGCCGGTCTTCGACGAGCTGACCGGCCGGGAGCAACTCGAGTACACGGCCCGACTACGGGAGATCCCCCGAGAGCGATCACAACGACGGATCGACGGCTGGCTCGAGCGATTTAGCCTGAGCGCCGACGCCGGGAAACGGATCGACGACTACTCGAAGGGAATGCGCCAGAAGATCGGGCTCGTCCAGGCACTGTTGCACGAACCCGCGGTCGTCTTCCTCGACGAGCCGACGAGCGGTCTCGACCCGAGGGCCGCCCGGACCGTCATGAACGCGATCAGAGAATTGGCCGACGACGGCCACACCGTCTTTCTCTCGACGCACATCCTCCCCGTCGTCGAAGAACTCGCGGACACGGTCGGCGTCCTCTTCGACGGGCGAATCGTTACCGAGGGTGATCCCGACGAGCTCACCGCACAGATCGAAAGCGAGGCCGACTCGACGCTCGAAGACGTCTTTCTCACGGTCACGACGGACCACGGTCCCACCGTCAGCGAGCACCGATGACGGAGTGGAACCGCATCCGTGCGATCGCCCGCACCGAACTCCGCCGGACGTCGCGTGCCATCCAGCAGGACGCCGGACAGATGATCGCGTTCGGATTTCTCGCACTCTTTCTGGTTCCGTTCTCGCTCTCCGGGCTGGTCGGTGCCTACGTCTTCGGAGAACAGATAGCATCCGGGGGACTCGAGACGCCGCTTCACTGGGGGCGGCTCGTGCTCGTCTACGGCTGGCTCTTCGTCGCCGTCTTCAGCGGTTACCGCGCGTACTCGTCGGCGCTACGTCCGGATCGACTGGACGGACTCTTGACGACGGTCTCACATCGCGACCTCCTCGGCGGGATCGTCCTTTCGGAGGTCCTCCTCTGGGGACTGGCGACGGTTCTGTACGGCGTCGCCGCGTCGCTTGCGTTCGCCGCCGGTCTGCGATCGATCGTAGCCGCACCGCTTGCGCTCCTCGCGATCTGTCTGGCCGTGTTCACCGCGTTCGCGACCGGCTTTCTCGTCGCACTGGTCGTCCGCAACGCGGGCGTCCGATCGCCGCGGCTGGCCCGCCTTCGGACCGTCGCGTTCCTCCTGGCTGCGATCGCCTACGTCGCTCTCATCTACACGCAGAACGTCACTGCCGCCCTCGATCCGGTGTTCTGGCTGCTCGAGCCGACGCCTATCGGCTGGTACGGTGACCTCGCGCTTCTCGGTGGCGCGTCGGAGGCGTCGCCCGCTCGAGGTGTCGGCGTTCTGGTGGCGAGCGTCCTCTTCCTCCTCGCGAGCGCTCGCGTTCTTTCGACGCTTGCCGAGTGGCTCTGGTACGCTGACGGTGCCCACGCCGAGGTCGACGCTGCGTCGACATCAGCCTCGACGACTGACGGGTCGCGACTCGAGCGGTACCTTCCGCGGTCGGTCGCGGGCGTCGTACTGGCGGACTGGAAGCGCGCCAGACGTGCGCCCATCACGCTGTCGTTCGTCCTCTACCCGCTCATCGTGTTGATCAATCCGATCTTCTCGGTGATCCAGACCGGCACGATCGGAAGCTCGTTTCCGCTGTGGATCGTGCTCACCGTCGGCTGGGTCGCCGGCGTCCTGTTCACGCTCAACGTGCTCGGAAACGAGGGTGCGGTCCTCCCATCGACGGTGCTGACGGCCGGCCCCGAACGCGCGCTCGTGGTCGGACACGTTCTCGCAGGCACGCTGCTGGTCGCACCGATCGCCGTGATCCTGACCGCGGGACTCACACTGTTGAGTCCACGTCCGCTCACGTCCGTCCTCACGCTGACGGTGAGCAGCTTCGTCCTGGTCGTCGCTGCCGCCTCGATCGCGACTGGGATCGGTGCGGTGTTTCCACGGTACGAGGAGATCAACGTCTCTCGAAGCACCAAAGCGATCGTCCCGAGCACGATCGCGTTCGGGATCTACTCCGTGGTCATCGCCCTCGTCGCGCTGCCGACGCTCGTCGGTCACAGCTCGGTGGTCGGTCACGTCATCGAGTCCGCGTTCGGGACCTCCCAGCTCTCGCTCGCGCTCGGTGGAACGATCGGGACGGTGCTTCTCGCCGCTCCCGTGGGATTGCTCTCCATGCGGTACGCGATTCGATCGGTAGAACGGTTTCACCTCGAGTGAGTCCGGCGAGACGAACCCGGCCCGTCTCGAGTATCGTTAGTCGAGATCCGCGCCGACGGCCGCCTGAATCGACGAAAAGCCGTCTCGCTCGAGGAGTTCGACCAGCTCTTTGTTGATGCGGGTTGCGGTCGAGGGACCCTCGTAGACGAATCCGGTGTACAGTTGAACGAGGGACGCACCCGCACGGATCTTCTCGTAGGCGCGCTCGGCCGAATCGACGCCGCCGACGCCGACGATGGGAAGTTCGCCGTCGGTGGCGGCGGCGATCGATCGGATGACCTCGGTCGAGGGATCTGCGAGCGGCTTGCCGCTCATTCCGCCCCACTCCTCTCGATTCGAGTCGGTGGCTCCATCGCGACCGGTCGTCGTATTCGTCGCCACGATCCCGTCGATATCGAACTCGAGAACGATGTCGACGAGCTCGAGAACCGATTTCGTCGGAGAGTCGGGACCGACCTTTACCAGAATCGGCCGATCCTCGTCGTTTTCGTCCTGTAGCGTTTCGAAGATTCGCCGGAGGTGATCGGACGACGTCTCGTCGAACTGTTTGGGCGTGTTCGGACAGGAGACGTTGACCACGACGTAATCCGCAAACGGCGAGAGCCGATCGAAGACTCGCCGGTAGTCCTCGATCGCTTCGTCCTCGCTCGAGGTGTTCATCTTGCCGACGTTGACGCCGAGTGGAATTTTGGGGACGGCGTTTCTCTCGAGTCGATCCCTGACGCGGTCCATTCCCTGCCCGTTGAACCCCATCCGATTGACCATCGCGCGGTCTTCGCGCAACCGAAACAGCCGCGGACGATCGTTACCCGTCTGGGGATACGGCGTCACGGTCCCGATTTCGACGAAGCCGAACCCGAGCGCTTCGAGTGCGTGTGTCACCTCGGCGTTCTTGTCGAACCCGGCCGCCATCCCGACGGGATTCGGGAACGTCGTTCCGAACAGATCCACCTCGAGCGCCGGGTGTTCGTACTGATAGATGTACGACAGTGTGGCTCGCGTCGGCATCGTAGATTGTGCTGCCTTGAGCGTTCGTTTCCCGAGATTGTGTGCTCTTTCGGGCGGGAGTTTGAACGCGAGCGGACGGACCCGCGAGTACAGCGTCATTATGCGTTGACGGTACGTCGAGCGAGCAGGTACGTAAACACCTCGAAGGCTCGCCGCCGGCGGTGGGTGCTATCCTATGACACGCTCGAGTCGACCGCGTCGACTGCTCGCCCGTCGATCGAACCGGCGTCGGTTCCGAACTCCCGTGCGAGGAGGGCGGGAACGTCGTCGGGCGTAACGTCGGCGTACCACTCGTTGCGCGGCTGGATGGCGATCGCCGTCCCGTCTTCGCTACAGAGGCCGAGGCAACCGGTCGTCGTGACGGCGATCGGTGACCAGAACGCGTCCCGGTCTCGAAGCCACGTCTTGACGGCCTGAACGACCGCGTCCGACCCGGCGTCCCGACAGCAGGCGTACTCCGAGTCTCGCCCGTTCGTACAGACGAGGACGTGCGCACCGACCCGGTCTCGTTGGCGGTCGGTTCGGCGCTTCATCGCGGGCGTGTCCGTTCCGTCGTGGGCAATCGCTCGCTCGCTCTATACTGTCCGTTCGACCGGCCAGCCACTCCACGTCGTTCGAATGCGACCGTTTGCGTCGAGTCCATAAAACGCAATTGGACTACTGAAATATAAATTGATCCTCCTCGTGATGGAGCCGCGTTCCGTCCGAGACCGATCACTGGAGAAATAGTATAGATCCGGCAAAAGAGGCCGAAACTCCGAGAAGGCCAGCGGATAACGAAATCGTTTTCCTATGGGTACCGCTTGAGTCGACTAACAACCAGTGCCATGAGTAACCAACGTCGGTCATCTGGAGGGCCGAACTGTGACGGCTAACCGAGTGCTCGTACCGCTTTCGGATACGGTGACCGTTCGCCAGACGATCGGCTACGCCGTTCGGACCGGACTCGGATCCGACGATCCACTCGAGGTCCACCTCGTCGTCGCGCTTCCCTACGACACCGACGTTCCGGAGGGCGACGTGCAGATCGAAGAGGCGAGACAGTTACTCTCGCGGGCCAGACGGTGGCTCGAAGAGGATACGGGCGGCGCGGATATCACGGTCGAAACCGCCGTCATCGGCGACGACGAGTACCTGTTCGGTCCGAGGGATTACGCGGACACGTTCGGGGAGTACGCCGACGACCACGGCATCGATCTGCTCGTTCTCGATCCCGAGTACCAGCCCGGCGTGACGTCGTCGATACTCCAGCCACTGGAGCGCGAACTCGAGGCGGTCGGGCTCAGCTACGACGAAGCGGCCGTCGAACGACCCGCTCGTCACGAACGGCTCGTCGGTGAGGGAACCGAACGCTTCGATCGGTACTTCGCGCTGTTTTGGATCTCCTACGGATTCTATCTCGTGTTGGGCGATCCGACCTACTGGTTCGACCTCGTCACCGGCGCGGCCGTCGCCGGTATCGTCTCCCTCTCGCTGGCCAACGTAACGTTCTCCTTTCCGCTCGGACGGCTCGAGTCGCCGTTGCGGACGATCCGCTTTGGGATGTACGTGCCCTATCTCGTCTGGGAGATCGTCAAGGCGAATATCGCGATTTCGTACGTCATTTTGCGCCCGTCGATGCCGATCGAGCCCACGGTGACGCGCGTCAACACCCGCGTCAGGAGCGGCCTCCCACTGCTCGCACTGGCCAACAGCATCACCCTCACGCCGGGAACGCTTACGGTCCGAGCCAACGACCAGCGCCTGATCGTTCACACGCTGATTCCGTCGGCCCGCGAGGATCTCTTCGACGGCGCGCTTGAGCGAGCCGTTCGATTCGTGTTCAACGGTCGCGAATCGGCCGCGATCCCCACGCCACGAGAGCGCGGGGATACGGAGATCATCGGGGGTGACGAACTGTGATTCCCGCCGGAATCTCGATCGAGGAAATCTTCCTGCTCGCGGCCGCCCTGTTCGTCGTACTCGCGATCATGATGTTTTATCGGGCGGTGGCCGGGCCGACGACGCAGGACCGACTGCTCGCGGTCAACGTCCTCGGGACGAACACGGTCGTCATCCTCGCACTGCTCGCCGCAGGACTCGGGGAGCCGTGGTTCCTCGACGTCGCGTTGATCTACGCCCTGCTCAACTTCCTGATGGCGGTCGCCATCTCGAAGTTCACCGTCGAGCGAGGTGGTGTCCTGTGATCGAGAGCATCCGTTTTTGGGCCATCGTCGTCCTCGTGGTCGCCGGACTGTTCTTTACGTTCGTCTCGGCGGTGGGCGTTATCCGGCTCCCGGACATCTACGCCCGCGCCCACACCGCCTCCCAGACCGACACTCTCGGTGCGGGTCTTGCACTCGCAGCCGTCGCGATCGCACTCGGCTGGCAGCACGCCACCGTTTACACGGTGTTGTTGCTGTTTTTCGTGTTCATCACGAACCCCACTGCGGCACACGCGATCGCTCGATCCGCCGCCGAGACCGGGATCGAACCGGTGACCGGCGACTCGAGTCCCGAGGAGGACCCTGACGAGGAGGGTGAGACGTCGTGAGCGCCATCGCGTACACGCTCGTGATCTTCATCCTCTTGACGGCGCTCGCGACGGCGCTGTTTCGGGACGTCCTCTCTGCGATCGTCGTCTTCGGAGCTTACAGCCTGGGGATGGCGATCCTCTATACGTACTTGCTCGCACCCGACGTCGCGATGACCGAGGCGGCGATCGGTGCCGGCGTGACGACGATCCTGTTACTGTTGACGATCGCGCGCACGTCTCGACCGCCGACCGACCGGCTCTTCGAGCGACTCGACGTACCGGCCGTCGCCGTCTCCGGTGCCTTCGTGCTCGTCCTGATCGTCGGGCTCCTTCCGGAGATGTACGCCGTCGGTGATCCGGACGCGCCAATCTGGGGCTGGGACGGACTGTCCGAAACGCCCTCGCTGTACTACGTCCAGAACACGTTTGCAGACACCGGCGCTCAAAACGCCGTGAGCGCGGTGCTCGCCTCCTACCGAGGGTTCGACACGTTCGGAGAGGCTGTGGTCGTCTTCGCCGCCGGCGTTGCCGTTCTCCTCGTCCTGAAACGGGAGGTGTTCACCTAATGTCTCGCACCGATTCCTACGACGACACCTACACCGAAAGTCAGGTGATCATGACCTCCGTCAAGATCATCGCACCGTTTACGCTCACCTACGGTATGTTCATGAGCCTACATGGGGCCGATACGCCCGGCGGGAGCTTCCAGGGCGGTGCGATCATCGGCGTCACCGTTCTCATGCTCGCGTTCGCGTTCGGGATCGAACCCACCCGACGGTGGCTGAAGAACTCCTTCGTCGTCGGCCTCGTCACCGGCGGCGTCACGATCTTCATCGCGACCGGTCTCGCCACGATAGCGCTCGGCGGGAACTTCCTCGAGTACGATGCGTTCGTCGACGCGTTCGGTATCGCACACTACTGGGGGATGGAAGCGATCGAGGTCGGCGGCGTCGCGTTGATCGTCGCCGGCGTCGTCATCACCCTCTTTTTCGCGACGGCCGCGGGCTTTACGCCCGAACGCCGGAGCGATGAGCGCCTCGAGGGGGTGAGCGACGATGATTGAGGGGGCACTCGACGTGCTGGCGACGCGTTACGCCTACGCCCTGATGTTCGTCCTCATGGGTATCGGGATGTACATGATGATCGCAAACGAGAACCTCGTCAAGAAGCTGATCGGAGTCAACCTCTTCCAGACCGCGATCTTCCTGTTTTTCGTCGCGGTCGCGTACGTCGAGGGCGGGCAGGCACCGATCGTTCCGGACGATCCGGTCCCCGGCGAACTGGCGATGGCGAGTCCGTTACCCCACGTCATCGTCCTGACCGCCATCGTCGTCGGAATCGCGTTGACCGCCGTCGGACTCGCATTGATCGTCCGTATCTACGCGGAGTACGGGACGCTTCGAGAGGATACGCTCCGGGAGGTGCGTGCCGATGAGTAGCCTCGCCGAGTTGCTGCCGGCCCTGCTGATCGCCGCGCCGATCTTGCTGGCCACCGTACCGATCGTACTCGGGCTTCGATTCGACCGGACCGGTTGGTCCGTCGCCGCGATCACCACGACCGCACTGTTCGCCGCGACGGTGTACCTCGCGGGCGCGGTCTACGAAACTGGCCAGGTCGTTCACGTCCTCGGCAACTGGGGAGCAGAACAGGGCCAACAGGGGATCGGTATCGAACTCGTCGCGGACGAGTTCTCCGTGCTGATCGCCCTCCTCGTGACCGCCGTCGCTGCGGGCGTACTCGCGTACACTCGCGTCGGCGGCCCGCGCGGAAACACCTTCTACGCCGGTTATCTCCTGCTCGTCGGGGGACTGCTCGGCCTCTCGATGACCGGCGACGTCTTCAACATGTTCGTCTTCCTCGAGATCGTCGGGCTCGCGACCTACGCCATGATCGCGAGCGGGGACGGTCCGGAGTCCGCGGTGGCGGCGCTCAAGTACCTGATTCTCGGAACCGTCGGCGCGTCGATGTACCTGATCGGCGTCGGCCTCCTCTTTATGGCCACCGGGGCGTTGAACATCGAGGTTCTCGGGCGAGTCGTCCCCGAAGTTGCCGCGGCCGGTGGTGGCGATCTGACGCTGCTTCGTGGCGCGTTCGCCTTCATCTTCGTCGGCTTCGCTCTCAAGGTCGCCCAGTGGCCGTTACACACCTGGCAGCCCGACGCCTACCAGCACGCACCCGACGGCGTCACGCCGGTGATCGCGGCACTCGTCTCGACCGTCTCCGCCTACGCGCTCGGCCGGATCATGTACAACGTTTTCGGCCCCGAATTCCTCGTTGCCACGCCGTATCTGACCGAAATCGTCGTCACGGTCGGCGCGATCAGCGTTCTCGTCGGGAGCGGACTCGCCGTGATCCAGCGCGACGTCAAACGGATGTTCGCGTACTCTTCTGTGTCCCAGTTCGGGCTCGTCGTCGCCGCCTATGGACTCGTCACGCAGACGGCGTTCGTCGGCGCGGTTATCCACCTGATCGGCCACGGCGTGATGAAGGCCGGACTGTTCATCGCGGCCGGAATCGTTGCACTCGGCTACGGCGCACGAACCGTCGACGAATACGCCGATCTCGCGTCAAATAGACCGGTCGTCGCCGCCTCGACCGGGGTCTTGCTCATCGCATTGATCGGCATCCCACCGTCCGTCGGATTCATCGGCAAGTGGTACATCGCCGTCGGCGCGGTCGAAGCCGAGGTTTGGCCCGTCGCAATCGTCATCTTCCTCAGCACCATGTTGACGCTCGCCTACGCCGCTCGGCTACTCGAGAAGATGTACTTCACACCGGCATCGGTCGTCGAGTCGCCCCATTCCTCGGAATCGGTCGCCGCCGACGGCGGTGAGCGACTCGAACTGGTCTCGATCGGAATGCTCGGCATCCTCGTCGTCCTCACGCTGTCGGCCGTTCTTCTCGGATTCGCCGGTGGGGCGTTCTTCGAGTGGCTCGAGCCGTTTACCACGGAGGTGTTTACCGAATGACCGAAGAATCCATCTTACCGCTGGCCGCCGTCCTCGTTTCGGCGGTTGCGATGTTCTTGATCGTCGCGTCGTATCACCATCCGAACGTTCGCGAGGGCTGGTCCGTCCTTGCGGCACTCACCAAGTTCGGAATCGTCGTGAGTATGCTGCCCGGCGTGATGGACGGTACCGTCTACGAGTGGAGTCTCGCGGACTCCCTCGGGGTTGAGTTCCTCGCTGGGATCGACTTCGTCCTGCGCGCCGATCCCCTCGGCATGCTGTTTGCGATGCTCGCGAGTTTCCTCTGGATCTTTACGTCGTTCTACGCGGCGGGATACATGCGCGGGCTGGACGAACACGCACAGACCCGATTTTTCGCCTCTTTTGCGGCCAGCCTCTCGACGGCTCTCGGCATCGCGTTTGCCGGGAACCTGGTCACGATCTTCATCTTCTATGAGCTACTGAGCCTCGTGACCTATCCGCTGGTCGCTCACAACGAAGACGACGAGGCCCGCATCGCCGGCCGAAAGTACCTCGCGTACACCTTCTTCGGCGGCGGCGTCTTCTTGCTCGCCGGGACCGTCCTCGTCTACTGGCTCACCAGTAACGTCGACGCGGCCGGCGAGGCCCACCTCGCGTTCGAAACCGGCGGCATCGAGATGCTCGCCGAGGCGGCTGCCGCCGAACCCGTCTTCGCACAGGCAGCCTTCTTCCTCCTGATCGCTGGCTTCGGCGTCAAGGCCGCGGTGATGCCGCTTCACTCCTGGCTCGCAGATGCGATGGTCGCGCCGACGCCCGTTTCCGGGCTGCTTCACGCCGTTGCGGTCGTGAAATCCGGCGCGTTCGGCGTCGCACGGGTGATACTCGAGGTGTTCGGACCCGGGCTCATCCACGACCTGCCGCTTTCCGTGCCGGGCGTCGGGGAGGTCGGATTGAACGTTCCGGTCGCGATACTCGCCGCCTTCACGCTCACCGCGGCGAGCATCATCGCCCTTCGCAAGGACCACTTGAAGCGCCGGCTGGCGTTCTCGACGACGGCGCAGCTGTCGTACATCGTCCTCGGACTGTCGCTGCTTCACCCCTACGCCATCCTCGGGGCGCTGTTTCACATTCCCGCCCACGCGTTCGGAAAGCTCACGCTGTTCTTCTGTGCGGGGGCCGTCCACGTCGAGACCCACACCGACTACGTCAGCGAGATGGCCGGCATCGGCAAACGCATGCCGCTGACGATGTCCGCCTTCGCCATCGGCGCGGCGGGGATGGCCGGCATGCCGCTGATCGCCGGTTTCGTCAGCAAGTTCTACATGCTGATCGGCTCCGGCACCGTCGGCGGCGGCTACTGGATCTTCGCCGCCGCGCTGATCGTCTCCGGCGTTCTCAACATCGCCTACCTCTGGCCGGTCGTCTACACCGCGTTCTTCGAGAGCGAGGAGCGCCACGACGCCAAGCCGCTGCTCGAGTTCCCGCCGGGCGGAAAGCGGGAGTCGTACGTCGCCGACGACGCGGTCGCGACGGACGGCGGGAACCCAACCGACGAGGACGACGACGAACGCGCTCCGGGCGGACAGCCCCGTCCCGCGGACGACGACGAGGGCGAGACGGAAGCGAAAGGGGCCGGTACGCCACTCGAAACCGACGAGACCGACGGCGATGTCGACGAATCCGACGACTTCGAGTACGCCGTCGATCAGTATCCGAGCGATGCCGACGTTCCCGCTCGGTCGGGCGCACACGGTGACCACGCCGACGATCATCACGATCACGGTGACCACCATCACGGCGGACCGCCGGCCGGCGGCTGGGAGCGCCGGTCGCCGTTCGCGGAGAGCACCTGGCTCATGATCGTTCCGATCGCCGTCATCGCGACGGGCGCGGTCACGCTCGGCGTCGTTCCCGACTACGCCGTCTTCCTCGAACTCGTGATCTACATCGTCGAGGGCGTCTTCGGCGTCGACTCCTTCGACGAACTGGGCGGCCTCTCGCTGGCCGAGGCTATGGAGGTGATCGACGAATGATCGAACCTGACCTGCTAACGTACGCCTACCCGCCGCTGCTCGTCTTCGCGGCGGCGCTGCTCGTGCTCGTCCTTCCGCGGGCGCTCGGCTTCGCGGCCGCCGCGGTGAGCCTCGCCTCCGTCGTCGCCGTTGCGCTGTTCGCACCCGACGGAGCCCACCTCACGACGACGTTCCTCGGCTTTGCCGACATTCAGCCGTTCTACGTCGACGAGTTCACCCGAATGGTCGGCGGCGGCCTCGCGTTTCTCGGCACCTTCGGCGTGATCTACGCCTACTCGAGCGACGCGTCGCGGGTGATGGCTGCGTTCGCGCTCGCCTACGTCGCCTCGGCGCTGGGCGCGGCCTTTGCGGGCGACTGGCTCGTTATGGTGTTCATGTGGGAGATCATGGCCCTGACGAGCACGCTGTTAGTCTGGCACCACGGCGGCGACGCGGTGCGGGCGGGCTACCGGTATGCCATCGCCCACGGTATCGGCGGCAGCCTGGTGCTGTTCGCGGTGATCGCCCAGTATGCCGCCACCGGCTCGTTCGCGATGGTCACCGAGGCCGGGGAGACGGTCGGGATGGCCGACGGCCTGCCGCTGTTGCTCGCCGTGCTCGGCATCGGCGTCAACGTCGCGTTCGTCGGCTTTCACACCTGGCTGCCCGACACCTACCCGCGACCGCACTTCGCCGCGTCGGTATTCCTCGCGGCCTTTACGACGAAGACGAGCGCGTACGTGCTTTACCGGGCGATTCCGGACGGTCACCTGTTCCTCGCGTACATGGGCGGTGCGATGGCCGTCTACGGCGTCGTCTTCGCGTTGCTCCAACACGACATGCGCGCGCTGTTGTCCTATCACATCCAGGCCCAGCTCGGCTACATGGTCGCCGGGATCGGGATCGGCAGCGCCATCGGCGTCGCCGGCGCGATGGGGCACCTGTTCAACAACGTACTGTACAAGAGCCTGCTGTTCATGGCCGTCGGAGTCGTCATCTACCGGACCGGCGAGAACGACCTCTACAAGCTCGGCGGGCTCTGGCGCGAGATGCCGCTGACCGCGATCGCGTTCGCCATCGGCGCGCTCTCGATCACCGCCGTCCCCGGTTTCAGCGGCTTCATCAGCAAGGGAATGGTGCTCGACGCTGCCGATCCGGGCTACTACGGCGCACCCGAGTACCAGGCGCTGTACTGGCTGCTGTTTATCGGCGCGATCGGAACGTTCCTCTCGTTCATCAAACTCGGCTACTACGTCTTCCTCCACGGACCCGCCGAGTACACGGTTACCGACGCGAAAACCGGTCAGACGGTGGCGATGTTCTCCGTCGGCGGTGTCTGCGTCCTGCTCGGACTCCCGGCGATCGGCTGGCCGATCTTTGCCGACCTGCTGCCGCTGATCGATGGCGTCACGGTGACGGAGATGGACACGTCGCTCAATCCTTACAGCGCCGGCCACCTGACCGACGCTGCAATCTTGGTCGTCGTCTCCGTCGTCGGATTCAAGCTCATCCGCAAGCCGCTTTCGAAGCTCGACTACTCCGATCCGGCGCTGATCGTCAACCCGGCGTCGTACTACGTCGGGCGCACCTCGATGTTCGCGGTCACTGAACTCTACGCAGCCGTCGACAACGCCGTCGTCGGCTCCGTCAAACGCTGTTACTGGATCGGGAACAATCCGGCGCTGGCGGTCGACGAGGCCGCCCGGCGCGTCCCCGGACTCGAGGTCGAGCAACGCCAGCCGGCCGACGGTGGTCGACCGTCGACGATCCACCTTCGAGCGAGTATCGGCACGACCGTCCTGCTGTTGGCGATCGTCCTGACGATCGTTCTCTGGTTGCTCGTCCTGTAGTCGACCCCATCCATTCGAATGCTGTCGACCGTCGAGGTCGATTCTGGTTGCGGCCCGATAGTATAAGTGAAGTCGATGACGACTCGACCCCGTCGGACCATCTCGCGAACGTGACTGTACTCGCATCTTCCCGTACCCGGCCGTACCCCTCGAGTCCCCCGCCGACCGATCGGTGAGACTCGAGGGTCGTTCTCCTCGAGCGAGTTACGCTCGCTCGCTCCGCGAGGTGGTTACGTCGAGACCAGGGCTGTAGTGGTAGACCGGATCTGCGGCTGGCCGTTCGAATCCGTGTGCCGATAGCAGGGTGTTCGTCTCGATTTCGGCCTCGGCCGGATACAGTGTCCACGGCTCGTGGTCGACGTCCGTGTACCGAATCGAACCGTCCTGGGCCTGCGTGTAGAACCGATACCGTTCGACGAGGAACTCCCCGAGCGGATCGTCGGGTGCCGAGAACGGCTCGCCACTCGGTCGATACGTCCCCTCGTAGCACGCCGGTCGCGCTCCGGGATGACGACGCCGGCTCTTGAATCGTATCCGATCATCCTCCGGGCTCAACGAGATCCGCGCGTAGTAGTAGGGGAGGTGATAGAAGAGACGTGCCCCGATTACGCTCGAGACGCCCTGTGCGTCGAGACTGAAAAAGTACACGCTGGGGACGCCACCGCGAGTGACGTACGTCCTGAGGTTGAGTTCTGGCAGCCGGATGCCGAACGACCGTGGCACTCCGGTCGGGCGAACGGCGACGTTCGTGAACGGAACGACGGAAAGCCACGCCGAACCGTCGTGCTCCTCGAGTTCCAGCGCATCGGGGACGTGGGGACTCACCACGTCGGGATCGACCGGCCAGTTCTCGAACAGGAGGTGTCGCCACCCCATCGTCAACGGGACCATACGAACACGTGGAGAGTCAGCCAGAAATTTCTTCGTTCGATTCCCAGGCGCGCGTCTATCAGGACGGAATGCCTGCCGTCGTGATCTCGGGCCCGTCGGTTCCCTCTCGTACGTCGACAACGCCGTCGAAGAGCTGTTTGAGCGTGTTCATCGTCTGTTCGTCGTGTGCGGTCGAATCGATGATGTACACGCCCAGCGCGTTTGCGCTCTGAATTCGACCGGTAAAGACGTGAAGGAACCGAAACACGGTCTGGAGATCGGAGTACATCAACAGCGTCGACACCGAGTGGAGGAGGATTCGGTTTTCGGTGCACTCCCGTCGTTCGTAGAACTTCTCGAGGAACTTGGAGAGTTTGATCCCGATCCCGGTCATGTCTATCGGAGACGAGGCGTACTTGACACGAGCGTCATCGTCAACCGTCCCGATTCCGCGCTGTTTCGTTACGCAATCGACGATACCGACGTCGGAACCTTCGTCTTCGGTAGCCGCCGAGAACTCGTCGAGAACCTTGTCGGCGCTGTCTTTGGTCGTGACGATGATCGAACCATCACCGCGGTCAGCACCGCTCCTGAGGATTTCGAAACCAATCTGTCGTTTCCCAGTCATCGGTGGGCCCGCGATAAGGACGTTCGATCCGGGGTCGATCTCGGCACCCGGGACGACATCTGCGAGATCATACATGCGAAGTATTCACATCCGTCTACAGTGCGGTGGCGACCACCACTGACAGTACTGCTGTTTCTGACGTCTGTTAAGGAAATGTCGCATGCTGTTTATAGTACTTTTGATTACAGCCTAGTTAAATTTGGTAATACAGACCGACTCGCCGGGCAGAAGGTGTGTTTTGACACTACAGTACACTCACTCCGACCGCGGCGCGGCCGATGATAAACGCGAGCGCCGCAAGAAACATTCCGTACTTGAGTCGAGACTGGGCGGCGGTCGGATCGTCGAAGCTCGTGATCACCGCAGACAGCATGACCGCGTCTGCGGGAATGACGACGAGCAGGTACGCGATACCGAAGTCCTCGTGCAGGTAGGGAATCGGGCTCGCCAGTACGGCGACGACGAGCAACGCGGTGGCGACCTGTAGTGCTCGTCGTTCGCCGATCGCGATCGGCAGCGTGTTCAGTCCCTGCTCGCGGTCGCCTTCGATATCTTCGACGTCTTTGATGATCTCCCTGGTCAGGGTGGCGAGGGCGGCGAGCACGAAGAGAACGATCGACGGACCGATTTCACCGACCGCCGCGCCGCCGAAGAGGAACGTACTCCCGACGAGGTACGCGACGAGTGCGTTTCCGAGCCCGGGTAATCCCTTGAAGAACTCGGTGTAAGCGATCAGGGCAACGAGATTGACGGCTGCGATGGCGACCGCAAGCCAGGGAAGCGTAAGCGCGACCGCAACGGCAGCGACGAAGAGCACGATGCTGAACCCGAGTGCGCTGCCAGGGCTTACGGCCCCCCGTGGAATCGCCCGGTTGGGCTGATTGATCCGATCTATCTCTCGGTCGAAGTAGTCGTTGATCGCGTTTCCAGCACCGACCGCCAGTCCGGTCGCCGCGACAGCAGCTCCGACCTCGAGTGGAACGTCGGTCACGCCGCCGGCGACGAACGCACCGATAAACGTCAGCATGCTCGCCGCGATCACGTTCACCGGCCGCATCAACTCGAGCAAACCGCGGATCGTCTCGGCGGCTGTCATCGAACGGGAGTCTTCAGCGAGAGTGGTTAAACGGTCCGATCCACACCTCGAGACCGCCTCGTCGTCCGACAGCCAAACAATAACTCATAAGCCGCTCTGTTGCCAATCCGCAACTGGCGAGTTCAGTCCCGTGGTGTAGTGGCCAATCATCTAAGCCTTTGGAGCTTAGGACGGCGGTTCGAATCCGCCCGGGACTATCCTGCTGCGAACATCGTCGTGAGCAGCAGGTGTCCTCGCGAATTCGGGCCCAGAGGACGAGAGAACTCGAGTCCTCGCGGTTCGAATCCGCCCGGGACTATTCTTCGACGAACGAACGTAAGGAGCGAATAGCTCCGCGGATTCGAGCCCAGAAAGCACGAGTCCGCAGGAGGAGATACCCCGTCGGGACGGGGAGTACTGGCCGATATCCCAGAACGGTCCCTTCCGATACGAGTTAGGCCGCGACGATACTTATCAATGAAGTTCCGGACACCAACAGGAGGACGTTGTTGATCACGAATACTCCATAGATGACCGCTAACGCTGCGACGAATCGAATATCGATCGGATCCGGGAGATAGCCACCCATGAGAACGATGATCGCGGCGTAACAGAGCGCTGCAAGGATCACGCCGAGGAACCCGAACGAGCCGAAAAACAGGTTCGTGATCGGATTGAGTTCGGTCGCGTACGGGACGGCAAAGAGGAACATCGTCGCAACCATGTCTGTGAACCACACTACCAGAAACGCGAGACGTATCTGTCGTGATTTCGGGGCCGAAAATCGGATCTCGGAGGTCGTCTGTCTGTTCATGGAGGTGTATACAAAAATGCTCTCTGCGAGCATAGCGATTGACCCTGAGTACGACGGTCGTGCTATCCGTTAGCGTTCCGTCCGGTGTGTCTTTCGTGCGTGTGTTTACCAACGGTTTCGTCGACACCGTCAAAAACTGGAGTCGAGACTCGAGGAGGCACGGAGCGCACTCGTCTCAGATATCGTCGTCACCGATCAGATCATCATCGTCGTCGTCCATCAACCCATCATCGTCATCATCCATCAGATCGTCATCGTCGTCATCCATCAACCCATCATCGTCGTCCATCAACCCATCATCGTCATCATCCATCAGATCGTCATCGTCGTCATCCATCAACCCATCATCGTCGTCCATCAACCCATCATCGTCATCGTCGCCCATCAACCCGTCGTCATCATCCATCAACCCATCATCGTCGTCACCGATCAGATCGTCATCATCGCCCATCTCCGTCCGACGATCGGTTCCGCCGGCTGTATCGGTCGCTCCGGTATCCACGTCGGACCGTCCACCGGTCGTTCCGGCGCTGGAGCCGGTTCCCGAGAGGTCGGTCTCGAGCCGGATTTCGTCGTCGGTCACGCGAGCGACGGACTCTTCTTGAAGCGGGTAAGCGTCCTCAGCGGTCCCGCCCCACCCGAGTTTCGCCTTGATCGTGTCCGCGATTCCGGGATTCGGCTCGACGTGTGCGGTGCCGTGTTCGACCCCTGCAACGATTCCGACTTCCTCTCCGTCCGCGTTCACGACCGTCTTTCCGACGTCGTCGTCGGTGAATTGTGAAGCCATTGCATTAAGCTACAGCACAAATGCGACCAAGACGGTGGTGCTTGCGGTGGCTTGCGGGATGGTGCCAGACCAGCACAAACCGCTTCCCGACGCGGACCGTACCCCGCCGACTCCGGAACATCGCTCAAAGAGGATCGGAGCGGTCGAACCGGACTCGAGCCGATCGTTCGACCGCCGAGTCGGGACTGTCGCCGATCGATCACCGAACGATCGTCTCGGATTTCGCGCTCGCATTACTGCTCGACGCCGAACGCGGTTAGGTCTACTCTTTATGTGGGCCCTCGGTCGAGTATCGCGCATGCAGTCGTCCCCGCGAATCATCGTCGTCGGCGGCGGATTGGCCGGTCTCGTCACGGCGCGTCACCTGGCCGGTGGTGGCGTCGACGTCACTCTGTACGAGCAGTGTGAGACCGTCGGCGGACGTGTTCGAACTCGCGAACGAAACGGGTACCTGTTCGATCGCGGTTTTCAGGTTCTGTTCACCGGCTACCCCGCCGTCCGTCGTGAACTCGATTTCGAGGGGCTCGAGCTTCGCCGGTTTACTCCGGGGGCGACGATCGCTCGGCCGGGCCGGCGGTCGACTCGAATCCGACCGATGGCAGGGGGTGTGTGACCCAGTACTACGGGTTGCCGGAACGTCAGGTACCCGAACTCGGAGCCCGTCTGCTCGTGAATGCGGACGAAACGGGACCGAATCACGTCGTTCCCCACAGTGCGGTCGCACCGAGGTACGCGCCGGACGGTATGGCGTTGCTCAGTGCGACCTATCTCGGCACGAGAGCGCAAACGGACGCGGAACTGGCAACGGAAACGGTTCGGGCGCTCGAGTCGTGGTATCCCGAGCGGCGGTTCGACGACGTAGAGCGCCTTCACACCGATCGAATCCCGTTCGCTCAGTTCGACCAGCCACCCGGTATTCACGACGAACTGCCGAACGTTCGTGCTCCCGACGGGTCGGTCTATCTCGCCGGCGAGTACACCCAGTGGTCGTCGATTCAGGGTGCGATGGAGAGCGGTCGAGTGGCGGCGAAGGCCGTTCTCGACGACCTCTCGGCGTAATCGAGCCGAGTCGTCGATCGCTCGTGGAGACGTTCGACTATCACAGGAGATCGCGACACCGTCCCAGCGGTGGAAACCACAGGGTGTCCCCGTTCGAGTCGTCCCACACCGCCGGATGGAACGCGTCCGCGTCGGAGATCAGCGGCGACTGGAAGTCTCGAGATCGCATCCGGTTGATCGTCGCACCCGCTGCCGTCCGCGTGAACGCGGGGAGAACGAGTACGTCCGAGCCCTCGTGGGCGTTCGGGCCGTAGAGCGCGCAGGGAAGTTTACGTCCCTCGACGGATAGCGCTGGATGATCGTGACCGATGACGTATCGTTTCGCGTCTTCGTCCGGCGGTTCGTGGCCGTGACAGACCACCGTTTCGTCGTCCGCGAGCCGATACTCCCGCGTCGTCTCTCCGTGGAAGACGTCGGCCAGCATGGTGTCGTGGTTTCCGGGCGTGACGACGAGTGACGCGCCGGCGTCGTCGATCACGGACACGAGGGCGACCACGTCTCGCTCGACGCCCCGCGGAACGGTGTCAAAGGAGTGAAGCAGATCGCCGGCGACGACGACCGTCGATGGATCGGTTCGATCCAGAAGCGACGCCAGCCGATCACGGACGTCCCCACCGTCATCGATCGGAGCGTCGATGCTCGAGGCGGCGGCTCGTCCGAGATGGATGTCTGCGACGATCAGCGAATCAGCGGTGGGGACGAAGACGGCACGTTCCTCGATCGAGAACGGGAGATCGACCGTCGCCACGGTCACTGGTCCGTCTCCGAGCCGCCGTCGGCGCGCACCCCGTCGGTCGTCATCGCTTCGAAGAGATCGTACTCGTTTCCGGTCAGGACGAACAGAACCTCCTCCAGGGGCTCGAGTACTTCGGGAACGATCCTGACCACGAGGTACGTGATCGCTACGAGCGCGACGATCGAAAGCGATTGTGCGATGTAGTTGTGAGCGACGAGAAACGAGACTCGCTCGGGCTGGGCACCCGTATAGGTCGTCATGAACGAGACGAGCCAGTCCTGCTGGAACCAGCCCCAGGGTGATGCGAGGCCGATGAAGACGTTTCGGACGAGGTTGAGAAGCCAGATGACTCCGACGGCGAGTGCGATACCTGCGACTTTTCGTTTCAGGGGTGCTTTCACCGCAGCGATCAGGCCGGAGAAGATCGCCATGCTTCCGATTCCGGTACAGGCGAGGACGATGTACGTCGTTCGTCCGGTAACCGTCTCGTCGGGGTCGAAGTCGAAGCGACTCTGGTGGCCGTTTGCCCCCTCGTTGATTCCGGGGCTGTGGCCCAGTAGTTCCATTCCGACGTGTGTCTGGGCGGCGGTCGTCTCGATCAGCCACTGGCGGACGAACGGGATCATCTCCGCGGGGAGGTAGATCAACCCCATTATCGCGACGGCCTTCGAGAGCACGAAAAGCGACTCCCGTCCGGCATAGAGGAGGTAGCCGGCGTACGCACAGAGGGGTAACGCTGCCATCGAAAGGACCGTCTGGAGCGGGCTCTGGGCGTCGTAATAGTAGTACGGCGCCATCGTCAGCCAGAAGACGCCGAAGACGAGCCAGGCACCCGACGCGATCAGCCGTGCAGGCTCGCGAACGTCACGCCACTGGAGAACGATTGCGACGAAGAACGCGCCGATCGCGAGCCACGCGAGCGCGTCCGTCAACGACAGCCCCAGCGTGGCCGGGGCGAGCGCTGACGCCGTCGAGAACTCGAGAGCGACGGACGGATCCACACCGGCCGTGGCTGGTGAGGGCGGCATAGTCAGACTAACGGATGGACTCTCTGGCTATCAACTTGACGACTCGGTCCGTTTCCGACGGACGGGACCGATTCCCGGTCGTCCTAGAGATATCCTTCGGCGACCAGCCGCTCGATTCCCTCCTCGAGTCGCTCTTCGCTCGCGGCATACGAGATTCGCGCGTAGCCGGGCGTGCCGAAGGCGCTTCCGGGAACCGTCGCGACGTGAGCGTCCTCGATGGCACCCTCACACCAGGCCTGATCGTCGTCCCCGACGGGGAGCATCATGTAGAACGCGCCGTCGGGAACGGCGACGTCGACGCCGTGGTCCGCGAGCAGGTCGACGACCAGGTCGCGGCGTCCCTCGAAGGCCTCGACCATCTCGGCGACGGCCTCGTCGGTGTTCTCGAGCGCCTCGATCCCGGCGTGCTGGACGAAGTTCACGGCAGAAGAGACCGAGTGGCTGTGGAGTTTGCCGGCCTGGTCGATCAGCTCCGATGGGCCGGCGAAGTAACCGAGTCGCCAGCCGGTCATCGAGTAGGCCTTCGAGAAGCCGTTGACCGTCACCGTTCGGTCGGCCATCCCGTCGAGCGTTCCCAGACTCGTCGGTTCGACGCCGTAGGTGATCTCCTTGTAGATCTCGTCGGAGATGACGGTGACGTCGTGTTCGACCGCCAGATCGCGGACGCCCTCTAGCGCGGCGTCGGAGTAGACGGCACCCGTCGGGTTCGACGGCGAGTTGACGATCAACAGCTCGGTATCGGCGGAGACGGCTTCTTCGAGTTCGTCTCTGGCCGGCTCGAGCTGGAAGTCGTGCGGCGAGAGGTCGACGCGGGAAAGCGAGCCGCCGGCCATCTTCACCATCGCCTCGTAGGAGACCCACGCCGGGTCCAGCAAGACGACCTCGTCGCCGTCCTGGACGAGCGAGCTGACGATCTCGTAGAGCGCTTGCTTCGCGCCGGGCGTGACGATGATCTCGTCGGTGCCGCGGTCGAGGCCGTCGTCGGCCAGCTTCTCCGAGATCGCTTCGCGCAACGCGAGGATCCCCGCGGAGGTCGTGTAGCCGGTGTGGCCTGCGTCCATCGCCTCCTGGCCGGCGTCGACGATATTCCGAGGCGTCGGGAAGTCCGGTTCGCCGACGGAGAGGTCGACGACGTCCGCGCCGTCGGCCTCGAGTTCGGTCGCGAGCGCGGAGATCGCGAGGGTTGCGGACGGTTCGACTCGGGTTACGCGGTCGGTGAATTCCATCGTCATTGGTTGTCTTCGCTGGGTTCTGGAAGTTCCGAAACGAGATCGAGCGCGCCGTCGACGGCTTTCGCCGCGTTTTCGACGCGTTCGCGCGCCTCTGCTGCTGACATTCCGGGACCCGTTACACCCAGGGTAACGGGAGTATCACGCTCGAGGCTGACGTCGGAGAGCCGCTGTGCGGTCGCATCGGAGATCACCTGATCGTGATCGGTGTCGCCGGTGATGACGCTCCCGAGAACGACGACCGCGTCGACGGTCTCGAGTCGGGCGAGTCGGTCCGCCGCGAGGGGGGCGTCGTAGACGCCCGGAACGCGGACCGTCTCGGACACCGACGCTCCCGCGGCGTGTGCCGTCTCGAGGGCCTCATCTTCCATCTGCTCGGTGATCGGCCGATTGAACTCCGCAACTACCAGTCCGAGCGTGGTCATACGGGAGGCGTGGTGTGGGCCGGTAAAAGAGCTACCGTTCTCCCGTCGGAGCGGGGTGTGATACGGATTACTGTAACGATTTACCGGCGCACCCGCCGCCCGGGTCGCGGGTGCGCCGGCAATGATTTACAGTAATCCGTATGGCCGCCCACTGTCGTCGGTTTTGGGAATCCTTAAGCGCGGACACGGACAACCGCCCCGCAATGACCACGCTCGAGACGCCGGGATCGACCGTCGGTGTCGTCGGTGGGGGACAGCTCGGTCGAATGCTCGCGGAGGCTGCGTCGCCACTCGGCGTCGAGATCGTCGTTCTGGATCCGACGCCGGACTGTCCGGCGGCGACGGTCGCCCGCGACCAGATCGTCGCCGACTTCGACGATGGGGGGGGAATTCGACAGCTCGCAGACCGATCCGACGTCCTCACGTTCGAGATCGAACTGGCCGACCAGACCGCCCTCGAGCAGATCGGTGAGGAGACCGGGACGCCGGTGCACCCGAAGCCGTCGACGCTCGAGACCATCCACGACAAGCTCGTTCAAAAGCGCGAACTCGCTGACGCCGCCATTCCGGTTCCACCGTTTCGGGCGGTCGAGGACGCCGAAGACATCCGCGACGCCATCGACGACTACGGCGCACCGGTGATGCTCAAGGCTCGCACGGGCGGCTACGACGGCCGCGGCAACGTTCCCGTCGAGTCGAAAGCCGACGCCGACGCGGCCCTCGAGTCGATTGCGGGCCCCGCGATGGTCGAGTCGTTCGTCGAGTTCGAGCGCGAGGTGTCCGTCATCGCGGTGAAAGGAGACGGCGAAGTCGCGACGTTCCCGCTGGGTGAAAACGTTCACGTCGACGAGATACTGCGAGAGACGATCGTTCCCGCGCGCTCGAGTGAAACCGCGACTGAGCGTGCCTACGAGGTCGCTCGCGACGTCCTCTCCGCGATGGACGGCCGCGGCGTCTACGGTATCGAACTCTTCGAAACGCCGGACGGGGAGATCCTGCTCAACGAGATCGCTCCCCGACCGCACAACTCGGGTCACTGGACGATCGAAGGAGCGCAGAGCTCGCAGTTCGAACAGCACGTTCGGGCCGTCCTCGGCTGGCCGCTCGGTTCGACCGAACTCCGCTCGCCGACGGCGCTTGCGAACCTTCTGGCGGACGTCGAGGAGAGCCGAGACGCACAGCTTCGAAACGTCGATCGCGTTCTCGAGACGCCTGGTGCGAACCTCCACTGGTACGGCAAACGGGAGGCGCGACCGGGCCGGAAGATGGGCCACGTGACCGTGTCGGGTCGCGACGAGGGCGCGACCGTCGAGGCGTTGCTCGAGACCGCACGCGAACTCGAGCGCGCGGTGACGTTTCGGTCGTAACGCCCTCGAGAGCGTTTACCGCGAATTAAAGTCGGCCGCCCGACCATCACCACACACATGAGCGACAGCGTCCGCGACCTGATCGATCGGTTGCACCGTGAGGCCGACCAGGACCGTCCACCAGCGGAGACGCCCGACGTGGGAATCGTCATGGGAAGTGACTCGGATCTCGAGACGATGATGACCGGCGGAACGCGTCCCGGTGCGTACGATGCGTTCGTCGACGAACTCGACTTTGCAGAGCAAACGGCGTTCGACGCTCCGCCCGAAGAACGGTTTACCTTCGAGACGTACGTCACGTCCGCTCACCGGACGCCCGACCTGATGACGGCCTACGCCGAGACGGCAGAAGACCGGGGTCTCGAGGTCATCATCGCCGGGGCCGGCGGAAAATCCGCCGATCTGCCGAACATGACGGCGTCGATCGCGTACCCGCTGCCGGTCATCGGCGTCCCGGTTCAGGAGAAGTCAGTCGACAGCGTCATCGGAATGCCGGCCGGCGCGCCGCTCGTCGCGGTCGACGCGGGCAAGTCGTTCAACGCTGCACTCTCCGCGGCACAGATCCTCGCCCGGAGTCACGATGCGGTTCGGGACCGGTTGATCTCGTATCATGACCGGCTTCGCGAGGGCGTCGGTGACGTCTCGCGAGAACTCCACGACGGCGGGATCACTTCGTTTCGAGACCGTGATGGATAAGCGTTCGATCTTGTAAATCGGCTAATACGGCGGTGAAACGCGTCTGGGACGGTTTTGAGCAGGAAATCTAACAATCAACCCTTATGTGGGTGGGGTTTCAACTCCCGAACGTTACCGAGATGAACGACTGGATAGCTATTGGGGCACTCGCGTTCGTGGGGTTGTTGATACCGCTCGGTATGATGGCGGTATCGTATCTCCTGCGGCCGAGCGTTCCGGAAACGAGCAAACGTGCCACCTACGAGAGTGGCGAGATTCCGACCGGCGGAACGCGCATCCGATTCAACATCCAGTATTACATGGTTGCGCTTCTGTTCGTCATCTTCGATATCGAGACCGTCCTGTTGTTCCCGTGGGCGGTCGTGTATCTGGATGCCATCGAGTCGGATGCCGTCACGCTGCTCGAGATTCTCGGCCCGATGGTCGCGTTCGTCGTCATCCTGCTCGTCGGACTCGCGTGGGCGTGGCGAAACGGCGCGGTACAGTGGGCAGAGACACCTCGGCAGGTGGAAACCGACGGTAATCGACCATGAGTAGCGACGAACCACGGCAAACGATCCACGATAGCACCGCACCGTCGACGGACACTCGAGACGCCCGGATCGGAGACGGTCTCGACGATCGATTCAACTCGAAGCTTCGAGAGGCCTTCGGCACGTCGCCGTTCATCCTGACGAAGTTCGACGAATTCATGAACTGGGTTCGGGGAAACTCGATGTTCATGCTGCAGTTCGGAATCGCTTGCTGTAGCATCGAGATGATTCACACGTACGCGATCAAACACGATGTCGACCGATACGGAGCCGGGGTTCCCCGTGCATCTCCTCGCCAGGCCGACGTCATGATCGTCCCCGGAACGATCGTCTCGAAGTTCGGCCCGCGAATGAAACGCGTCTACGACCAGATGCCCGAGCCCAAGTTCGTCGTCGGCATGGGCTCGTGTACGATCTCCGGTGGTCCATTCCAGGAGGGGTACAACGTGGTCAAAGGCGCAGAGGAGATCATCCCGATCGATATTCACGTCCCGGGCTGTCCCCCCCGTCCCGAGGCGCTGATCTACGGAATCTTGAAACTGCAAGAACGGATCAAGAACGGCGAGTCCTCGCCGGTCGTCGTCAAACCGTACGAACTCGAGGAGTTCGGAGACCTTCCGGAGGACGAACTGGTACGGAAGCTAGCGAGCGAAATCGACGAAGACGACCTCGTTATGCGCTACAACTGGGCTGATTCACCATGAGCACCGGAGTCGAATCGGAGTCGACGGAAGAACCCACCCGAGACGAGCTCGCAGAACTGATCGGAGACCGTGCGCTCGCACGGGAAGATCACCGCAACGCACCGGGATTCGTCGTGAACCCGAACGAGGTTCGGGACGTCCTCTTCGATCTGCGAGACGACGGCGGCTACGACCACTGTTCGTGCGTCACCGCCCAGCAGTACGAGGACCGCTTCGAGACGATCTACCACCTGAAGAAGTACGCCGATCCGACCGACGAGGTCAGCATCGTCGTTCCGACCCCGCTTTCGAACCCCGTCAACCAGAGCGCCGAACCGGTCTATCGGACGGCCGACTGGCACGAGCGCGAAGCGTACGATCTCGTCGGGATCGGATACGACGGTCATCCGGACCTGCGACGGATTCTCCTTCCCGAGACCTGGCAGGGTCACCCGCTTTCGGCGGACTACGACCAGGAAAAACCCCAGGTCGTGACGTTGACCGAACACGCGAACCCGCTCGAGCCGGACCACGAGGATCCGGAGTCGGATACGATGTTCCTGAACGTGGGGCCACACCATCCGGCGACACACGGTGTTCTCCACGTCAAGACGGTTCTCGATGGGGAGACGGTTGCCGACATCGAACCCGACATCGGCTATCTGCATCGGTGTGAGGAACAGATGTGTCAACAGGGAACCTACCGCCACCAGATCATGCCCTATCCCGACCGCTGGGACTACGTCTCGTCGGGACTCCTCAACGAGTGGGCCTACGCGCGAGCGATCGAGGATCTGGCCGACATCGACGTTCCCGAGTACGCCCAGATCATCCGGACGCTCGGAGCCGAGTTGTGTCGCATCGCCTCGCACATGCTCGCGCTCGGAACGTTCGCACTCGACGTTTACGGCGAGTTCACGGCGACGTTCATGTACACCTTCCGCGACCGCGAGATCGTCCAGGACATTCTGGAGGAGCTCACGGGACAGCGGATGATGTTCAACTACTTCCGCGTCGGCGGAGTCGCCTGGGATCTTCCCGAACCTCGCGAGGAGTTCATCGATCAGACGCGGGACTTCCTCGACGAACTCCCCGCGAAGGTCGCGGAGTACAACGACCTGATCACGACGAACGAAATCTTCCAGACCCGATGTGTCGACACCGGCGTCCTGGAGCCGGACGTCGCGAAGGACTACGGCTGTACCGGCCCCGTCGCCCGCGGCTCGGGCGTCGATTACGACCTCCGGCGGGACGACCCCTACGGCTACTACGAGAACCTGGAGTGGGACGTCATCACGCGCGACGGCTGCGATAACTACGCGCGCGTCCTCTGTCGGATGCAAGAAGTCGAAGAGTCCGCGAAGATCGTCGAACAGTGTCTCGACCTGATCGCGGACTGGCCCGAAGACGACCGCGAGGTTCAGGCGAACGTGCCACGGACGCTGAAGCCGGACGCCGACAGCGAAACCTATCGCGCGGTCGAAGCCGCCAAAGGGGAACTCGGCATCTACATGCGTTCTGACGGAACGGACAAACCCGCTCGCTTCAAGATTCGCAGTCCGTGTTTTTCGAACCTGCAGGCACTGGAGGAGATGTCCGAAGGCGAGTACATCCCCGACTTGATCGCGTCGCTCGGTAGTCTGGATATCGTCCTCGGGGAGGTGGATCGATGAACGCGGCGATCAATCCGCTTCAAAACAGCGACACCGTGTTATTGCCCGAACGAATCGGTGACCTCACCGGTCTGAGCGAGTTCGGTATCGCCGGGGAGCTGATCGCGGCGTTTCTCGGCGCGTTCATCATCGCCAACCTGATGCTCGCGATGACGGGCGTCGCCGGACCGTGGGCAAAACGAAAGATCACCGCCGCTTTCACCGATCGGATCGCAGTCAATCACATCGGACCCGGTGGCATTCTGATTATCGTTGCCGACGCAGTTCGGTTGCTCTCGAAAGAAAACATTATTCCCGAGAACGCCGACCGGCCGGCGTACGACCTCGCGCCGATCGTCATCGCGGGTTCGGCGTTACTCGGCTTTGCCGTGATCCCGATGGGAAGCGGTATCCACCTCGCAGATCCCGAGGTCGGTCTGGCGTTCGTCTTCGCGGTCGCTGGCATCGCCTCGATCGGGCTGGTGATGGCCGGTTACGCGTCGGGGAACAAGTACTCGATGCTCGGCGGTCTGCGTGCGGTCGCCCAGAACATCGCCTACGAGATCCCGCTCGTCGTGACCGGGATGTCGGTCGTGCTCTTTGCGGGCTCGCTGCAGATGGGCGAGATCGTCGCCGTCCAGAACGAAACGGTCCTGTTTACAATACCGGGACTCGAGTGGGCCGTGCCGGCCTGGTTCGCTCTGGTCAACCCGTTCGCGTTCGTGTTGTTCCTGATCGCGAACTTCGCTGAGGTCGGACGGAATCCGTTCGACATGCCGGAAGCGCCCGCAGAACTGATCGCAGGCTACCAGACCGAGTACTCCTCGGTGTATTTCGTGTTGGTCTATCTCGGTGAGTTCCTGCACATCTTCCTTGGCGGTGCAATTATCGCGACGATCTTCCTCGGCGGCCCGGCCGGTCCGGGTCCGTCCGAACTCGGAATCGTCTGGTTCATCCTCAAGATCTGGGGCGTGTTCTTCCTGACTCAGTGGCTCCGGTCGGCGATTCCACGCGTCAGGATCGACCAGCTCATCGAAATCGGCTGGAAAGGGCTGCTCGTTCTCTCCTTTGCGAACCTCGCTCTCACTGCGGCAATCGTTGGGGTGATCGCATGATCGGACTACTCAAATCGATGGCGACGACGATGAAACACGCACTGGATGGCTCGACGTTTACCGTCGAGTATCCGGAAACTGCCCCGGACATCTCACCGCGATTCAGAGGCGTCCACAAGTTCAGCCAGGAACGGTGCATCTGGTGTCGCCAGTGCGAAAACGTCTGTCCGAACGACACGATCCAGATCGTAATGGACGACAAACGCAACGGTGAACAGTACAACCTCCACATCGGACAGTGTATCTACTGTCGGCTCTGCGAGGAAGTCTGTCCCGTCGATGCGATCTTGCTCACCCAAAACTTCGAGTTCACGGCCGACACCAAACACGATCTGGTCTACAACAAAGAACAGCTGAAATCGGTACCGTGGTACAAAGATATCGACCCGCTCGAGTCACGCGAGCCCGACCGGGGCGCGTGGATCGGGGACGGTGAAGGCGAGGTCGATTACCAGTAACGGGTCGCCCGTCCCGGAACGGGCAGTTACGACAACAATGACATACGATCTACTCGCGTTCGGGCTGTTCGCCTTCGTCACGCTCACCAGCGCGCTGGGCGTGGTCCTGCTGAAGGACCCCTGGCACTCCGCGCTGATGCTCGGAGTGGCGCTGCTCAGCGTCGCGGTCCACTACGTGATGCTCGCGGCGGAGTTCGTCGCGATGATGCAGATCCTCGTCTACGTCGGCGGGGTCCTCATCCTCATTACGTTCGCCGTGATGTTGACACAGCGTGAAGAGACGGACGCCGACGCCGACGAGGTGGTACAGACATGACGACCGGCCCGAAGCTTCGACTCGGCGGGGCGCTTGCGCCCGGCATCCTCGCCGTCATCCTCTTCGCCATGATGGGTGCGATCGCCCTGAACACGCAGTTCGGACAGATGAGCGGCTATCCGGAGGGAATCTCGATCACGTCCGAGATCGGCTACGCGATGTTCGATCTCTCACCCTTGCAATCGACCGAGGAAGCGATGGCCAACACCGAGTCCTTCCTCGCCGCGTTCCTGTTGATCGCGGTCGCACTCGACGCCGCACTCGACGCCTCGCTCGTTCTCGCCAAACGCGAAGAGGGAGACGGGCCCGTCGCTCCACTTTCGACGCAGAGCTCCGGAGCGACCGAACGCACCGGGGGTGACCAGCAGTGACGGTCGCGGTCGAGTACTACGTACTCCTCTCGATGGCGCTGTTCTGTATCGGACTCTTCGGGGTTCTGACCCGTCGGAACGCACTGCTGTTTCTGATGTCCGTCGAACTCATGTTGAACGCGGCGAACATCAACCTGATCGCGTTCGCGTTCTACCACGGCAACCTCACTGGGCAGGTGTTCGCGCTGTTTACGATGGCGCTCGCTGCCGCCGAGGTCGCCGTTGGACTCGGAATCATCCTGGTGTTGTACCGTAACTTCCGTGACGTCGACGTCACGGTACCGACGACGATGAGGTGGTAAGATGGAAGGTGTATTCGACTATGCGCCGGCGATCGCAGTGTTCCCGCTCGTGGCGTTCGTCGTCGCTCTCGCGTTCGGCAAACACTTGCCGAAGAAGGGAGCGATTCCGGGCATTCTCGCGACGGGAGGATCGTTGCTCCTGTCTGTCGTGATGCTCGCGGCGGTCGCACGCGGTGAAGTGTATCACGAAACGCTCTATCAGTGGGCGGCTGGAGACGCGATAAGCGAGGTCGGCACCGAGGGAATCACGTTCACCTTCGGCATTCTGATCGACCCGCTCGCCGCGTTGATGCTGGTCATCGTCTCGCTCGTCGCGTTCCTCGTCCACATATTCAGCCTCGGGTATATGAACGCCGAGGGCGAGACCGGCCTCCCGCGGTACTACGCCGGGCTCGGGCTGTTTACGTTCAGCATGCTCGCGTTCGTCTACGCGGACAACCTGCTGATGGCGTTCATGTTCTTCGAGCTGGTGGGACTGTGCTCGTTCTTGCTGATCGGGTTCTGGTTCCGAACGAAAAGCGCCCCATCGGCGGCGAAGAAGGCGTTTCTGGTCACCCGGTTCGGTGACTACTTCTTCCTGATCGGCGTCGTCGCCATCGCGGCGACGTTCGGAACGCTACAGTTCGCCGGCGACGATTCGTTCGTCACGGCCGCCGAGACCGCGATTACCGACGGCACGACGCTGTTCGGATTCGACGCCGATACCTGGGTCACGATCACCGCGTTGCTCGTACTGGGCGGCGTCATCGGCAAGTCCGCACAGTTCCCGCTGCACACCTGGCTCCCCGACGCGATGGAGGGTCCGACCACCGTCTCCGCACTCATTCACGCGGCGACGATGGTCGCAGCGGGGGTCTACCTGGTCGCTCGAATGTTCGGGTACTACGCGCTCAGTCCGACGGCGCTCGGAATCATCGCCTTCGTTGGCGGCTTCACCGCGCTGTTTGCGGCGACGATGGGCGTCGTCAAAGACGACATCAAACAGGTGCTCGCGTACTCGACGATTTCTCAGTACGGCTATATGATGCTCGGACTCGGCGTCGGCGGCTACGTCGCCGGCGTCTTCCACCTCATGAACCACGCCTTCTTCAAGGCGCTGTTGTTCCTGGGTGCCGGAGCCGTCATCGTCCTCATGCACCACGAACAGGACATGTGGAAGATGGGCGGTCTCAAGGACAAAGCGCCCGTCACGTACTATACGTTCCTCGCCGGCGCGCTCGCGCTCGCCGGGATCGTTCCGTTCTCGGGCTTTTGGTCCAAAGACGAAATCCTCTACGACGCGCTAATCGTCGGCCTCGAGGAACCCGTAATCCTCGCGGCGTACGCGATGGGGCTCGTCGCCGTCTTCTTCACCGGTTTTTACACCTTCCGGATGGTCTTTTTGACCTTCCACGGCGAACCGCGCTCGGAGGCCGCTGAAGACCCACACTCCGTGGGCTGGTCGATCAAAGCCCCCCTGATCGTCCTCGGCGTCCTTGCACTTGTGGCCGGCATCGCCAACCTCGCACCGGTCGCCAAGCTCGCCCAGCTCGACATCACGTTCCTCGAGTCCTGGCTCGACGGCGAGTACGGTGCGATCGAGGGGCTGACCTACGGTGCCTACGACGGATTACTCGGGTACGACACGGAGTACATCGGCACCGAGTCGACGACGGTCCTGATCGCCGCCGGCGTCTCGTTGCTGCTTGCGTTCTCCGGGGCTGGCCTCGCCTGGATGCTTTATAACGTTCCCGAGCCAGTCGCGCACAAAGAGCGCCTCGGCCGCCTGGGCGACGCCGCCGAAGCCAACTACTACCAGGACGAGTACCAGGTCTGGCTCGCCAACGGACTCACCGTTCCGCTGGCTCGAGCGGCTGATCGGTTCGACCAGACCGTCATCGACGGCGTCGTCAACGGCGTCTCGACGACCAGTCTGTTCGGAAGCGGCCGCATGAAACGCCTGCAGACGGGTATCGTGACTAACTACGCGGCACTCCTCGTAACCGGGTTCATCGTCTTGTTGCTCGTGTTCGGTATCCTCGGAGGGTGGTTCCTATGATGATCGAAGCCATGATCGCGGTCGCACTGATCGGCGCGCTTGCGACGTTCGTCGCGCCGAACCGTCTCGCCGGAAAACTGGCGTTCGCGATCAGTCTGGTCCCCGTCGCGATCTCGCTGTGGTTGTTCGCCGCCTTCGACGGAAGCGGCAACGCCTTACTCGACGGCGAACTTGCGTTCGAATCCCAGTACGAGTGGATCCAACTCGGTGACTACGCGATCACCTGGTTCGTCGGTCTCGACGGCATCTCGCTACCGCTCGTCGTGCTGACGACGATCCTCGTTTCGCTCGCCATCGTGAGTTCCTGGACGCCGATCGACGACCGCGAGTCCCAGTTCTACGGCCTCGTGTTGTTCATCGAGGCGAACCTGATCGGCGTCTTCGTCTCGCTCGATTTCTTCCTCTGGTTCATCTTCTGGGAGGCAGTGTTGATTCCGATGTATCTCCTGATCGGGATCTGGGGCGGTCCGCGCCGCAAGTACGCCGCGATCAAGTTCTTCGTCTACACGAACGTCGCATCGCTGTTGATGTTCGGTGCGTTCATCGCGCTCGTCTTCGGCCTCGGGGATAGCGTCTCGAGTTTCGCCTTGCCGGAAATCGCGACCGCGATGCGAAACGGCGGCCTCGAGGGACTCTTCGGGATCGACGGGCCGACGCTCGCGTCGATCGTGTTCGTCGCGATGTTCATCGGCTTCGCCGTCAAGGTCCCTATCGTTCCGTTCCACACGTGGCTGCCCGACGCTCACGTCGAAGCGCCGACGCCCGCGTCGGTGTTGCTCGCCGGCGTGTTGTTGAAGATGGGTACCTACGCGCTGTTGCGCTTTAACTTCACGATGTTTCCGGATCAGGCCGAAGCCTACGCGATTCCGATCGCAGCGATCGCCGTGATCAGCGTGATCTACGGCGCGATGCTCGCGCTGGCTCAGACCGACCTGAAACGGATCGTCGCCTACTCGTCCGTCTCCTCGATGGGATACGTCATCCTCGGGTTGATCGCGTTCACGCAGTTCGGTGTCGGCGGCGCGACGTTCCAGATGGTCAGCCACGGCCTCATCTCGGGGCTGATGTTCATGGCCGTCGGCGTCATCTACAACGCGACACACACCCGGATGGTCACCGACATGTCGGGAATGGCCGACCGGATGCCCGTCGCCGTCGGCATCTTCATCGCCGGCGCGTTCGGATACATGGGGCTGCCGTTGATGAGCGGATTCTACGGCGAGTTCGCCATCTTCTTCGGTTCGTTCGGTTCGGACTTCCTCGCGTACGCCCCCGTCTTCACCGTCCTGGCGATGTTCGGAATCGTCATCGTCGCGGGCTACCTGCTGTATGCGATGCAGCAGGCGGTCTTCGGTCCGTACAGCCTCGAAACCGACTACGACGTGGGTCGCGCACCGCTTCACGACGTCGCACCGATGTTCGTGTTGCTCGGGCTGATCATCCTCCTGGGCGTGGCTCCCGAACTGATATTCGATATGATAACCGACGCGGTCGATCCGATCCTCGAGCGAGGTGAACTGTAATGGCGCTGGTCGAACTTCCCGAGTGGGTCGCACTCGCACCGATATTGCTCCTCGCGGGAACCGCACTCGCACTGTTCGTCTTCGACAGCATCAACCCGCGCTCGACGAACCGAACCTTCCTCGCCGGGACCGCAGCGATCGGCTCGCTCGCGTCGCTCGCCGTCGCCGTCTGGTTCACCGCCGCCGGCGTCGGTGCGACGGGAATGGACGGCTTCGGCGTCATCGAACTCTTCGACGGTCAGATCGTCGTCGACCAGATGGCGCTGTTCTTCATGGTCGTCATCGCAGTCGTCACCGCGCTGGTGGCCGTCGCGAGCTACGACTACATGGAGGGCCACGCCTACCAGGCCGAGTACTACTCACTCGTCTTGCTCGCCGCGACCGGGATGGCCACGATGGCCGCCGCAAACAGCCTCGTCACCATCTTCATCGCCCTCGAATTGGCGAGTCTGCCCTCCTACGCGCTGGTCGCGATCCTCAAAGACAATCGCGGCAGCGTCGAGGCCGGACTGAAGTACTTCCTGATCGGCGCGCTTTCGTCGGCTATCTTCGTCTACGGCGTCTCGCTGGTTTACGGTGCGACCGGTTTCATGCAACTCGACGCCATCGCCGCCGAACTCGAGGCCCTTGCCGCCGGTGAGGGTGGCGAGTACGGCGGCCTGCTCGGTCTCGGCATTCTGATGTTGATCGGCGGCTTCGCGTTCAAGACCGCGAGCGTTCCGTTCCACTTCTGGGCACCCGAAGCCTACGAGGGCGCACCCGCACCGATCAGTGCGTTCCTCTCTTCGGCGTCGAAGGCCGCCGGCTTCGTGATCGCGTTCCGCGTCTTCACGACGGCGTTCCCGCTCGAGGTGACCACCGACCTCATCGGAATCGACTGGACGCTGGCGTTCATCATCCTGGCGATCGTTACCATGACGGTCGGAAACTTCGCGGCCGCGACACAAAACAACGTCAAGCGAATGCTCGCGTACTCCTCGATCGGCCACGCCGGCTACGCACTGATCGGCCTCGCCGGACTCGGTGCCGGAAGCGAGACCGTAATGGGTGCGGCGATGATGCACCTGCTGGTCTATGGCTTCATGAACACCGGCGCGTTCCTGTTCGTCGCACTGGCGGAATACTGGAACGTCGGACGAACGTTCGAGGACTACAACGGACTGGCACGACAGGCACCGATCGCCTGCGTCGCGCTCACGATATTCATGTTCAGTCTCGCGGGTATTCCACCGTTCGGTGGATTCTGGAGCAAGTACTTCCTGTTCTACGGCGCGATCGAGGCCGGCCTGCTCGTCGTGGCGGCCGCCCTCGTCATCAACAGCGCACTGTCGCTTTACTACTACTCACGACTGGTCAAGGCCGTCTGGTTCGACGATCCGCTCGTCGAACGCGACTCGCTGAGTCAGCCGACCGGACTGTACGCCGCGATCATCTTCGCGGCCGTGATGACTGTCGTGCTGCTTCCCGGCTTCGGCCCGGTCGTCGACGCCGCACTCGAGGCCGCAGCGGTCGTCGTCGCCTGATACCGCCCGCCAGCACTCGTTCTAGACAGGGAGTCCGTCCCCGACCGTGGACCTCCGCTGTTCGACGTAATCGCTTCAAAAGACGAGTTCGTTGCGGATACCAGCCCGCTCGCGAGAATCGAGCCTTCCAGGGAACCTCGCCTTACTCGAGCCTTATCGCCACTCCTCGAGATCGCGAAGCCCGCTGCTGTCGATAGAGAGCCACTCGCTCACCCGCTGGTCGCCGCGTGCGTCGACGGGGACGACGGTCCAGACCTCTTCGTCGTCGGTGAGCAACTCGAGCTGTGCATCTCCGAACTGACCGTTTTCTGGCACGGGGGCCTCATTAACCGTCATACTACATCGAAGGATCGGGGCCGGACAGCAAAGAGCCTTGGCCGTCATTGTCAGCCGCTGGGAACCGCCCACAAGGTCGGTGAATCGACCGTCGTGTCGCGTGTCGACTGGTGTCTACGTGGCCAAAAATCGAGTAACTTATACGGAGTCGACGGAAACGATGAGATGCGGGCGCTTAGCTCAGTCTGGACAGAGTGCTTGGCTTCGGACCAAGTTGCCGCGGGTTCAAATCCTGCAGCGCCCATCGCAGATTTTGAAAACAAAACCGCAAGACTGCGAAGCCCCAGGGCTCGAAATATAGCCTTGAGAACGCAGTGTTGTTGCTTTCGTTCAGTAGAATAATCTGGCGTACTGAGACGGCCACCCCGCCTACGGAAGATCGTAACCACAGTTCGGACAGAAGTTCTCATCGCCGTCCAATAAGTGTAGACATTCGATACAGATACGGTTACTCGGCGACGTGGAGATGTCTTCGAGAAAGTCCATTGCTGTCTGTGCTTCGGCTCCTGGTCCGTACCCGTCCGCATATCCTGGAAGGGTTGAGGCCCACTGGACGGTTCCCTCCTCATCAACGACGGCGACGTTCCCAGCGATGTCGAGTTTCCCGTAGTGTTTGAATGCCTCCGACGGCGTCTGTTCGATGACCGCGTTCAGGGCACGATTGCGTTTGAGATCGCGCTCGTAGACCTCTTCAGCTGAGAGACGCCGTACTTCACCGGGGAAGTCAGTAATCGGATCGTGCTGTTCGTCGATCCGATCGATCTCCACAGTAATGTCGTGGTCGTCATGGAGCTGCGCTAGCAGACGTATCGCGTGGTTGTGCATCTCTCGTATCTCCGCGTCTGCGTAGTAGCGCACTTTCATGGTCCTGAATCGGCGTCCTCTGCAGTGGCAATACGGTCGGCGAGACTCTCTGCGAACCAGTCGTTCGCAATCTCAGTGGCATGATCGATCATTTCTTGATGATCCATGTCGGTGTTGTCGAACGACTCGTTGGCCCGCCATCGTTCCTCGGACGAGTCGAACACGAGTACGTGAGTCGCCTCTTCCATATTCAATAGGAATACTTCGATCGTGCCCGGTGTCGAGCCGGGAAAACCCATTGCACCGTGGATTTTCGGGTGGTCGCTTTCGCCGATCTGCTTCACGATATCATCCGTGATCGGCTGATCTGGAAGCGACGAGAGAAACGAAGGCGGTGTTTCGGAATCCGAATCATCGGCCATACCGAGAGTTCGTGGAGGTGTCCCTTGAATCCACGTCAGTCGACACAGTTGCAGTTCAGAGGAATGTTTCACAACCAGGACAAACGCAAGAGCATGGGATATCGATGGAGCCGATCTGTTCCCCACGGTTTAGTAGCCTGCTTTCCAAGCGTTAACATATGGCTCCGTTCAGCGTCTCGTGGCATACGCTTCTCGAGGAACTCGATGATCTCCCGGAAGGAGCCACGTTAATTACGCCGCTATCCCACGACCGATTTCGCGTTACTGACGTCCAGGAACAGCGGGTCATCATCAAGTTCCTTGACCATGAGATTGACGAGACACGACCGCTTCAACGTGATCAGTTCGAATCACCGAAGAGGCGGGAGACTTCGAACTCGATAGACTTCCGCCAGACGCCGATCCGTTCCCGGCAGTTCTGAGCCTCCATCCGCGATTCGAGATCGACGAAGACCGAGGTGTGATCGAGGAGAAAGAGGAACCGACGACCAGCCAGCTCCTCGACACTGCGGAGACATCCAAGACCGACGAACAAGAGCGGACCGAACCCGACCTCGAGGTGTATGCGGACGCACTATTGCTGGTTGACGCACTCGAACGACACGAAGTCAACGTGTTGGAGGAGATAGAGACGGATGCCCTGGTGAACCTCTACACCTTACTGTCCGATGTCCAGCGGAATGCAAACGACCTCCGTCAAGACGTTGCCGACGTGCTGCTGAATCGACTCCATCACGACCGACCGGTGAGCGGGCCGTTCGGATCCGTACAGCGGACCACGAGGCGTAATCGGACACTGAAAGGTGACGAAGAAGTCCTGGAAACGCTCGAAAAAGCCGGGATCGACCGTGAGCGCGTACTGGGTGTTGATCGCGAGAAGGTCGACGACGCACTCGAGGTGACCGAACTCTCCGAGAGCGACGTGTACGAGACCGAAAAGCGCGAGTACATCCGCAAGGCCGAGGTCGACGAAGAACGAAAGGAGAGTCGCCTTCAGGGCCTCAAAGACCAACTCGCAGCCACGGACGGAGAAGAGGCCGAGGAACTCCGACAGGAGATCGAGGATCTGGAAGCTCGTATCGATGAGTTGACTGAGTTCAAGTCCGGGCAGGCCTACCACACCCAGGCAGGGGGTGGGCCATGACACGCTCAGACCGAGATGAAGAACGCGAAGAGCGAATCAAGACGAGGATTACCGTCGATACATATAGCCCCGAAGAGGCGGCGATGGGCTGGTATGCGTATCTGGGTGATTTCCTTGACTTCCCCTTCGAAGCTCGCTGTGTCGAACAGCGAGAAGAATCTCCGCTAAAGGAAGGCGAAACGGTGCGCGTGGTGGGAATGTCATCGACAGAACCAACTCTCAGTCAGATGTTCGTGACGGTCGAGTGGATGAATCGAGAACTCGGCGTCCCACTGGGGCAATTGGAACCCATAGAGCCTAGTGCCGATACCGAGCAGGCCATTGAAGACTGGTACTACTGGCTCGAACGATAAGCGTGGGGACAGAAGCCCCTATCTCAGCCATCCGAACTCACCTCGCCATCGACCGGAGAGCGAAACTCGTCCAGTAGATCGTCCAGCATGGGTCGTAGCTTGTACTTCCGGTAGTGTTCCTCACGCATCGCCTCGACGTACTCGCGCCACTCGTCGAGTTCGTCGCCTTCTTGGGCCGCTTCGCCCGCGTATCTGAGCCAGCGGACAGCCGTCTCGTAGCTGTCGTGTTTCCCCTGCTCGACGATCGGCTCGACGTTCGATTTGCACGTACGGATCACCCACTGGGAACGATGTGCCGTGACCGCCTCAACGACAGTCTCGACGACGCCGAATCTGTCGGAGCGATCAGCAACGTCGATGGCTTCGTCGTACAGGTCTTCCTCGAGGAAGACTTCGGCTGCGTGTTCCGACGTTGGATGCTGCTCGCGGAGTGACGTCAGGAGTTTACTTCGAACGGATTCCCACTCGTCGCCTGCGAGTTCTTCCACAGCGCCATACGCCCTCGGCGATGGGCTCTCTTCGAAAGCAACGATCGCAGCTCGGAGCGCAAGATCCTCTTCGCCCAGACTCGCAGCCCGATCCCGGAGCCACTCTGCCAGCTTGTCTTTCCGGAAGCCCTCGACAGCCAGTCCGTGTTCGGCAACGTCCAGTGCAGCCATCGGGTTGTCAGTGTCACGAAGTGTCTTTGCAATCTCGAGCAGCGACTGCGGTGTCGAGAGGATCTCAATCGCGCAGTTGGAAGCCGCCTGTATCTCGCCCTCTCGTGCCAGCATCTCGGTATATGGCTGGATCTTGCCTGCTGCCCTGGCCAGGTTGAGATACTCGTCAGTACGTCCCTGCCGTTCGAGAACGGAGAGACGTACCGTGGCGAGACCAACGACGTACTCCGGTTCGTCAACGTCGAGTTCCCCTTCAGTGAGAGCGCCATCGAGAGCCTGCTGGAGTCGGTCGTCGTCCCACCCTTCCCGTGCTGCGTCGGCGGCGACAGCAAGCGTCGGTCTACCGGTAAAGTGTTGTATCTTCTCGTCCCACTCGGTGAGGCGCTGTGCCCACTGTTCACGCTCGTTCTCGCTCAATTCGACAAGCAGCATCGCTTCTGCGAAGGTCTCGGCCAGCGTCGCCAGGGTCTCGTAGAGGTCGGTGACGTCGTGCGGGAGCAGTCCGGGCCAGCGGTTGGTCGCGAGCACCTCCGTGACCGCCTCGAGAATCTCTACTGCTGTCTCTCCATCACTAGCGTCCAGTGCCTGCTGTGCCTGCTCGATCAACTCATCCAGTTCCGACGCCATCCGATTTGCCTCTGCATAGGCGTCGCTGTGCCCTCGTTGTCCAGGCTTTGGCAATGCGTGGTCCGCCCGTTTGCGGATGGACTCGATATTCACCGACACGGTGGTGTCGGAAGCAGTCGCATCTGCAGGCATGAGACGGGGTTCGATCCACTCGGCAATTTCCGGGCGGTTTTCCGCGAGCTCGATGAGCAACTCCTCGAGGCGTTCACGACCTGTTCCTTCGACTAATTCCGAGACGGGTGGCCTGTCGTCGACACGCTCGGGATCGCGGAGACACGTCAGCAGGACCGCCACACGGTGTTTGCAGATTCCTCCGTGGTCGTATGGACAAGAGCACTCCGTGCGCGCAACGCCAGCATCGTCGAACTCGATCGTGACCGTGTAGGGTTGGTACTGGCTTCCCTCGACGTCGGCACGGACCGTCTTCCCACGGCGAACCACCTCACCGACTGCGCCGCGCTCGTAGTAGGACTGGCCGCGATCGGCGGAGCTAGACCTGGCGAGGTCTCTGATCGTTGCTTCTGTGATGGGTGGCCATCGCTCGTCACTCATGCTCATGATGCGTGAATCGTATCCGCTCGTGGAAATGTGTCTCGTCAATCGTACTCATCAACGGAACGATAGCGAGACATCGTCACCGATTCCGCCTGGAATACTGTGGTGGTGCCGCTCTCTGTTTCTCAACGACGACTGGATCGTCATCAATACCAACAGTATCGAAGAACTCAATCAAATTCGGAAACGAAATCTTCGGCGAGTTCGCCAGCGAGTTCCCCACCGGTAAGCCAGGTGATTTGCTCATTATCGAACCCGTATTGGGGAAGTAGCGATTCTGCCGCTTCACCAAGCGGGATATCGTTTGTTACGATCGTGATCCGATCAGCGGTGTCGTTGAGAAGTATTTCGAGCGCCAGACCCACAATTTCCGTATCCGCTTTTTCGACGGTGTCCTCTGTTCGATCGCTGGCACTCGCGATGAAACTCCGCGCTTGATCCATCACGTTCGATACCTCCGACATCGAATAGGATGGACTTTCGGTGACCTTCATCCACCCCTCCTGAAGTGCTTCGTCGACGGCTGCATCATCGGCGGTATACTCCTCGAGAGCTGGGTCTCCGGTCACTTCGGCATACACCTGTGGCGAGATACGGAAGACGGTATCGCGCCGACGGGCTTCGCGGGCCAGCGCTTGGAAGCGTGTGCTCTCCCACCGTCCACAACTAATGAGGACCGACGAATCGATGAAAACGACGTCTTTGTCGCTTTCCATACCGATCAGTCCTCAACGACGGGCCGTAGTGCGTCCAAAATGACGCCTGCCTCCAAGGGTGAGATCTCTTGCTCGCGAGCCATAATCTGGTGCGTCACCGATCCGTCGACGTATTCGTGCGCGTATTCGATCGCAACGGCGAGCCCGTCCAATCCGTGGCGATCGACGTACGTATCGATGTCGTCGTCCCGCGTTCGACGGGCGATCGCCTCGACCAACTCCGCCGTGATTCGCCGTTTGGTATCGTCTTCTACCAGTTGGAGATCGATCTCCTGAGCGGTATACTCCGCTGGCCGACCCTCGTTTGCCTGGTCGATGAAGCCTGAAGCTTCGAGATCGTCGACGTATTCGTAGACTGTCCGCTGTGGGAGCTCAAGCGTCTCGACGATTGCTTGGATCGTGGTCTCCGGATGATGGCGGATATAGGTATAGATCCATGCTTTGCGGGCGTTTCTAAGCAGTGCAAACACCTCGCCACCAGTATCGAGCGGAGTTTCCCAGTTCGCTTCTCTCGTTGCCATCTCTAGTAGCGAATTGCACGCGAAACGCAAAAGCCTTGCTGAGACAGAACCGAACGAGATGTCCGTTTGTACGGACAAATCTGGTGATGGTACTCGATAGACTGAAAGAGGCCACTGGAACAGCGCGTCTTGCGTACCAAGCGAGACTTCCATCGCTATCTCACGACTGTATCTGCGAGCAATTCCAGAAAGATATGGAAGTGCTCAATTACTGATCGATACGACCAGAGTGTCGTGTTATAGCCGATCTAGATAATCCCTCCGCTGTTCCATCTTTTCTTTCTCTGTACGTTGGTCGTAGTGCATCTCAAGCACCTGTTCGGAGACGTTTGCTCGATCGCCGACTGCCTTCATCGGCCAGTCTTGCTGGAGCGAGTGCGTGATCCCACCGCGACGAAGTGCGTGTGGACTCTCGCTCGATGGACACTCCGAAGCGCGTTCGTATTCAGTCGCTGGACAGTCATCGATGTTACGTCCATGTGGACAGTCTTCACCCCGAATACATGGCCACGTATACCGATAACAATCTCCTCGAAGCGTCGTCGTATGAGCACGTCCCTGTGACGTCGTAATAAGCGGCTCACGATCGTACTCGTCCACAGACGCTGGTCGTCGCTGCTCAATCCAGTCGATCAAAAGCTGACAAACCTTGTCTGACAGCGCGATAAACCGTTCGCCGTCTGTGCTGTTCTTGATAGGCGTATCGGTCTCAGGTCGATGGACGACCTGCAAGGACTTCTCTTCGGAATCGAAATCGTCCACGTCAAGCGAGTGGATTGCCCCGACTCGTATCATCGTATGCCACATCAGTGCGATCACAACGTGGTGTCGAGACGCGTATTCGTAGCGACGGAGGTAAGCGAGTAGTTCTTCGGCGCGCTCCTCCTCGAGCATCTCGTCACGCACGTTATCATCACCGGTCAGGTTCGGTGATCGAATTTTCACGTGGAGGTCTTCCGGTGCTCCATCGATCGATTCCACCCACCTGATGAAGACCCGTAGCGTGTCCATCTGGGTCTTTTCGGTTGCAGGTGAGAGATCACCTTCATCCCGCCGCCACAGCCGGTATCGGTGCAGCTTTCGACCAGTCAGATTATTCAGGTTCGTGATCTCCTCGTTGTTACACCACCGGATGAAATGCCCAAGTCGGGATCGATGTGAGCGAATCGTCGCTTCGGTGACGTTGTTCTCCCTGTCAGCTAGGTACAATTCAAGCGCGGTTTCCGGTTCGATCGGTTCGAGACTCATAGCTCTGTGAGTGCGAACTCGAGGCCAGAACCGCCGATCACAGATCGCCGATTTACGCCGTTTCAGGGCCAGTAAGGGACTTCGTTCACCGCGTGAACAAGCGCCTGCAGCCCCCATCGCAACCAAATCGCCAGACTGCGGTACGAAAGCGAAAATTTCTGAGAGGATGATCGTTCGATTTCTGAACGAAAGCGAGCATGGCTCACACTCGGCACGGGAATTCTCTGGACAGTCGGTGGTCCAGAAACGGTTCCCCCCTAGCCCGCGTAGTCGAGACAAATGAACGTCGACGATGAGACGATCCAGGACCGGTGTACAGATGTCGTATTCGAACGCGGCCAGAACTATCGTCAGGAAGGCCGAATCCAGCAGATCGGGCGATTCGGCGACCTCGTCACCGCGGACGTTCAGGGCTCGAACCTGTACGACGTGACTGTCGAACTGAACGGGAACGGCATCGATACACGGTGCACATGTCCGTACGACGGGGCGGGCGATTGCAAACATGTTGTCGCAGTGTTGCTCGATATCGTTGCGGACCCGCCTGCTGACGAGAGCGCCCAAATCGAAGCGATACTCGACGACGTGTCCGCTGAGGACCTCCGCGTGTTCGTCCGGGATGTACTCGCCACACACCAAGACCTGCGCGACCAGTTTCTCGTGCAGTTTGGCGACGATCACAAGTCGGTCGAGAAGTACCGCGAAGAAATCGACCGACTGTTCGAACAGGATGCCGATCCGACTGTATTTACCGCGATCGACTTCTCGCGGTTTTTCGAGATTGCCAAACAGTACCGCGACCGCAACAGGTACCTCGCTGCAGCAACGGTGTATCGGGCAGTCTTCGAGGCGGTCGACGAGAACTTCACCAGAATCGACGGCGCCTACGACCACTACGCACAGACACTCCAGCGGGCACTCGATGACTACGTCGACTCCGTTCTCGCAACCGACCCGAGCCCCAAGGAGTTCGATCGATACGCAGGCGTGCTGGAATCGCAGGCATCGACGGATCCACCAATCAACAACGAGCAGTTCCGGCGGGCGCTCGACAACCTCGAGGACCGATACGACCCATAGAACGGTTCAAACTGACGTGGGTAAGAGGTGACATAGATTAGTGCAGTCAACCCCCTACCATTACATAATTATCATTGGAAATACCGGTGACCACCCTATCCAGAACTATTTTCACACTATGCAAATAATTGCAGGATATGCAAAGCGCAAACGTCCTGTTTGACTTTCCATTTCCGGAGGAGCGAGTCTTTCGATACCAGGCAATGCAGGACATCCTGCACCACCTGGTGAACAATCCATTCGAGGAGTTTACACAACAGGAACTCGCATCGATCACAGGCGCGGACGTCTCGTCCATTTCACGGTCTCTGGACCTGCTCGATGAACTCGGGGCCATCACCGTCAGCGAGGACCGGCCTGCTCAAATCACAATCGACGAGGATCATCTGCAGCGGCCAGATCCCGTCTTCATGATACCGCAGTCCGAATTCCGCAAGCCAGTCCAGGCCTATCTCGACGAACTCGAGACACGGCTTCAGGAGAGCGATGAACTCGACGAACTCGTTGGAGTCGTTCTCTTTGGGAGCGTCGCTCGCGGAACAGCAGACCGCCGCAGTGACATCGACCTCCTCATCATCGTCGACGGTGATCTTACCTACGGACGGCGTATTTGCACGTCTCTCGCGCGTGACATCGAGGCGGAATCGTTCGACGGCCACCGATACGAGTTCGAGGTACTTGTCGAAACGCCGGACACCGCTGTCTCCCACGGGGGAGAACTGAAAGAGATCTTTGATGAAGGGCTAGTACTTGACCGTTCTAACCGACTCCAGGAGCTACGCCAGAACATCTACGCCTCGTCAGGAGGGGGTGCATAGGGATGCCAATTAACCACGACGACATCGAGCCGGAGCTGTCGAACGCACAGGAAGCGTTCCGTCACGGTGGGCAAACTCCCGAGGAGGGGCTGGACGTCTCGAGTGCCGACCTCGTCCAACTCCGGAAGGCGTGTCGACTGCTCTCCGGAGCAGAACGATTGCTCGAGGACGGATATTATACGCTCACGATCGAGGCTGCCTTCACATCGATCGAACGGACGCTGCTGTTCTGGTTGATTACGGAGGGACATCACGATCCATCCCAGCCGCCGCAATCACACACGACCGCGATCAATCGAAGCGCCGAAGTCGGATTCCTCACTGGCGAGGTTGCGACGGAACTCGAAGATCTCTGGAACGAAAACCGTGCACACACGTACTACCAGGATGGGATGGCCACAGATGATCGTGCAGATGCGATGGTCGCGCTCGCCGGCGAGATCCATTCACAGATCGTCAATCTTGTCGGACAATCTCACGAATGTATCTGTGAGTAGTGCCAGCGAAAATACGGCATGAGGTAGATATAATCCAGTGTGTCATAACAATCTCTACACACTCAATAACGTGCGTATTGACCAACACTGGCTATGACGAATATAATAGACAATATATCTGCTATGGAAGGCTTAGAGGATGAATGTACCATGCTTGAGAATCAAACGGGTCCTATACGGTGGCTGGATCTGGTAATTCAAGCTGGCAGACTGACTCATCGTCAAACGTCTGTAGACTGGAAAATTTTGTCCACAAGCTGACCTCAATAGGGTGATATCCAGTACTTCCCAAGTGGATCATCAAACGATTCTCCGAGTTATCTTCCTTCAACTCCCCTATATCAAGTCTCTCATTGACGATCCCGTACTTCGAACCGTGTACCTCTTGGACAACAGGAACATTGTTACGAACCACGAAACCACGGTCTTGGAAAATATCAGGAGCAAACCAGTAGATCGGGACCTGATCACCGTGAGGAAGATACTCATCCATTCCGTACTCGTCTATCAGGATATCTCTGTAGTTTTGATGATCAGGCAACAGAAGCCGGTTATCACTGGATAACGGAACTCCATGAATGCTTTCCGTGAACAAATCTCGGGCGAATTCACTACTACTGATAGCCTCTTCAAGAGATGCCTCGTTATCCAAATCTTGGATTACCGCTGTCTCTTCACAGTCTATAATCTGGTCAATCTGATTCCTAATAGCTATAACCCCGGTCTCGGAGTTCAACGTGTCCACTCCTATCGTCGTCTCTTTCCTACACTCACTGAAAGTGATCCTTTCCGAACCTCGAAGGTGAAATGAAACGCCGTTACCGATGATTGACTGTTCCTCGTAGTAGCTCACCGAATCATCCACAAACTCCTGAACCCGGTCCTTGTCTAAATCCATTACCTGAAGGAAAACAGGGGACAAAAGTAAAACTTCGTCCCTGCCCTTCGTTAATTGGCTTTCGAAAAGTTCTGCATTCGCGCGTTCCATCTTGCACGCAGAGCTTAGAAAGATCGTATATAGATATACGCTCTTGCGAAGTAGATTGTTGATGGCGAGAGCAGCGGCTCAAAGTCGAAGAGGGCAAGGGCACCGCGCGAGCGGTGCCCGATATGTTCCCTGTGAACCGATTCGTGTCGGAATCGGCTGCCG